>CANQSE010000001.1 GCA_947626405.1 uncultured Acetatifactor sp.
ATAAAGGTAGATGCATCTACTCACAAGCTTTCGCTGAACACCGCTGCTTCAAGTGATCTTGAAAAGAAACTGAATGAACTGTCCTTTACAGGCACTGGCGCAAACAGAGAACTGAAGTCCAATTCAGGAAAGGGTTTAACTACCTTTATTATCAATTTCGATCCGACTACGGGCGTTGATCTTAGAATGGCTGCCGATGCTGACGCTGGTAAGCTCACTGGCTTTGACGGTTACGAATTCGTATCCAGATAAGAGATCATAGTTTTTTCGTACATGGACAGGAGGAAAAGCAGGTCATGCCGACATTTTACACGGTTTTGCTTTATGTGATCATTTTCCTTTACGGAATAATAATCGGCAGCTTTGTAAATGTCTGCATCCTGCGGCTCCCTGCGGGTGAGAGCCTGATACCGGGCTCTCACTGCACAAGCTGCGGACACAGGCTTGCCTGGTATGACCTTTTCCCTCTGTTTTCATACTTATTACTGAAAGGCAGGTGCCGTTACTGCGGTGCAAAAATATCCTGTCAGTACCCTGTGGTGGAAGCGCTTAACGGGGCGCTGTATGTGATCGTTTTCATGGCAAACGGTATCAGCTTACAGAGTGTCTTGTATTGCCTTATGGCATCTGCCTTATTGGTAATAAGCGTCGTTGACTGGCGCACCTTTGAGATCCCTCCTGCATGCAGTTTATTTCTGCTGGGACTTGGGGTCATTTTCTGCATTTTGGACAGAGCTTCGCTTGTCGGCCATCTTATCGGTCTTGTGTGCGTGTCGGGCGTTATGGCTATTTTGTATGTGTTTTCCAACGGACGGGCTATCGGCGGAGGCGACATAAAGCTCATGGGAGCGGCCGGGCTGATCCTTGGATGGAAGCTTATTATACTGTCTTTTTTCGTAGGCTGTATACTTGGCTCGGTTATCCATCTGATAAGGATGAAGGCTGTGAAAGCGGATCGGAGGCTTGCCATGGGACCATACCTCTCGGCAGGTATTTTTATATGTGCGCTGTGGGGAGAGGAATTTATAGGGTGGTACCTTAAGCTTGCTCTCGGAAGCTAGGCTGAGCTTTTTGCGGGATCGCGGGCGTTTTTTTCCTGTCAGGGGACAAGGAGAGACGCGCCCGGGCTTCCGCAGGTTTTCACTAAAGACAGGCGGCCTTAAAAAGGCGGAAGGTCAATCGGCAAGAAAGGATAAAGTACATGGCAAAAAAGGTCTTGAGTATTGAGATGGGGAATTGGTGGACGAAGGTGGTCCTTGCCGAGCCCTACAAGAAGTCTCCCCGAATTGACGACATGTTTTATTTCCGTACTCCGGAAAAAGCCGTGGATGACGGTATGATACGCGACAGGGATCGTTTCCTTACCGCTCTGAGGGAGGAGCTTTTTCATCGGGGCATCCGCGAAAAGGATGTAATTTTCATTATAAACTCCACCAAGGTTGTAACAAGGGAAATTACGATTCCGTTTGTTAAGGATAAGGATCTGCCGGGGATCGTGGCGACCCAGGCGGCGGATTATTTCCCCATGGATGTGTCGGGTTATACCATAACGCACCAGAAGCTTGGCGAGTTTGTGGACGATGATAAGAAAAAGCAGCTTAAGCTTGCGCTGATTGCCGTGCCGGACGGACTTTTGAGCAATTATGTCGCTCTTGCCAAGGCGGGCGGGTACAACATAGAGGCTTTTGAATATATCGCAAACAGCGTTGTGTCTTTTGTAAAGACTCATTATAACGTAAACCACGTGGTGGTGCAGCTTGAGGAGAACGCGACCATCGTCAGCGTAATCTCAGGGAAGAAGCTTGCTTTCCAGAGAGTCGTCCCCAACGGCTACGGCAACGCGCTGGCGGCGGTTCTGGAGCATCCGGTGCTGAACGTTGAGAACGAGCTGGAAGCGTATCACTTCCTCACTACCCACAATCTCCTCTACAAGAGCCCCAAGGCGGGAAATTTAAACGACGAGGATGAGGTAAGGAGGCTTAAGGCTCTGGAAAACGCTTACGCCGATATAAGAGAGGTGTTGAGCTATCAGATAAGAGTGACGCTGACGGCGCTGGAATATTACAGGGATCAGACCAAAAAAGAGTTTTTCGGCGTGATGAGGCTTGTGGGCGACGGCTCGCGTATCGCCGGAATTTCAAAGTTTTTTACGGATGAGATTCCTCTGGAGCTTGCCGAGGAAAACACGCTTGCGCATGTAAATCTGCCGAAGCGGATATCAAGGGACGATATAAACGATGTAGACTTTACCTCCGCGGTGGGCGCGCTGATTGAACCTCTGAACATTAAGCCCAAGGAGATGCTGGAGCGCGAAGCGAAGCAGAGCACCTTAAAGGTGGCTTATCTTGCCTTTGCCGCATCAATAGCGATAAGCGCGGCTCTTGTGTCAATGGGAACGGTCAGGTACTGGGCGGCTTCGCAGGAGCACGACAGGCTTACTAACCGCATAATGGAGCTTGATTACATACAGAAAATTTATGACGAACAGCAGGCGGCAATCGCCAGGGCGACGGAGTATATTTCTTTTGATCTTCTGACCTACACTGACAATGAGCTGCAGTCGGCGCTGATAAACAGCCTTGAGGAACAGCTCCCGCAGTCGGTGACAGTGACGGGACTGGAAATAAGCGGAAGCAATATTTCGCTTAATCTTATCAGCCCCGATAAGATCACGGTGGCGCAGATGCTTCTTAATCTCGGAGAGATTCCAATACTCGGCTCGGTGTCGATCCCGTCCATGACGGAAAACATAGACGAGGCCGGAAACATTCAGTGGGATTATTCCGTTGTCGCCCAGTATGTAGGTGCTCAGCAGCTCCTGCAGGATATTCTGGACGCCGCCGCAGGTCTGGACACCGCGGGAGGGTCGGACACCGCAGGAGGTTGGATGCAGCCGTGGGCTCGGATGCGGCAGAAGGCTCGGACGCGGCAGCGGGAAATTAAACACATAGTAAACCTTATCATATAAACAGCCTTTTACAGGGCATGAAAAGAGGAAACATGAAAAAGGCAAAGATTTCTGATTCGGAAATAAAGCTGCTGCTTCTTCTGCTGGCGCTGATTCTGCTGGCGGCATCCTACTATTTCGGGTACAACAGGAACATAACGGCGGCGCAGAAGCTTGAGACGCAGAACGTGACGGACCAACAGACCGTGGATCGTCTGGAGGACATGGTGCGTAAGCGGCCGA
Organism: uncultured Acetatifactor sp.; assembly: GCA_947626405.1. GTDB lineage: Bacteria > Bacillota > Clostridia > Lachnospirales > Lachnospiraceae > Acetatifactor. Next base: position 3,191 of record CANQSE010000001.1, read on the forward strand.
TAGTGGAAAAACAGATCGAGACGCTCAATAAGACCGTTGATGATATCATTGCGCGGTATCCTTCGCTTGTCACAACGGAGAAGGCGATAAGCATCGTACAGGATCTTGAATATTATTCGGGTGTGACCGTCACCAGCATAGGTTTTCTTATGGACAATCAGGTGATGGCGTTTACGCAGACCGTTGAGGGACAGAATACGCCGCCCACGGGGTATTACGCCCAGCTCAGCATGAATTACGTGTCAAGCTATGAGGGATATAAGAGCATGCTCCTTTATGTGGAGTCTCTGACAAAGGACAGGACTACGATTCCGACGGTGTCTGCAAGCTATGACCCCGTGACCGATATGCTTCAGGGGACAGTGACGTTAAATATGTTTTATCTTACAAACACCGGCAGAGAGTATGAGCCGCCCAGGTTTGACGGCATCTTAAAGGGAAAGGACAGCATCTTCGGAGCGGGAGAAGGTATTGCGGCCGGACCCGGGGAGGGTCTTGGATGGCCCGCGGAGGGAGATACTGCGGCGGGAACGCTGTGAGCAAAACGCGATCCGGAAGATATATAAGTGAGGAAGTTTAATGAGACGGCTTGAGGGACGCAGAAAACTGAAGACCGCGGGCTTTTGGGGCAGAGACGGAGGTTTTTCCCTGGTGGAGGTAATTGTCGCCATGGCGATTCTCGCCATTGTGAGTATTCCTCTGCTCCGCTATTTTACGGACTCAATCAGCCGCAGCGCGTCGATGGCAATGCGCCAGAAGGCGACGCTTACGGCGCAGGAAATAGCGGAGAATCTAAAGGCAAGGGATCAGCTTATAGAGAGATATGTCGCGCCTGATGGCAATGTGTCGTACAAGGTTGAATACCTTACTGACACGCTGGGACTCGCCGTTGACAACAGTGCGAGCAGCTTTGACGCATCAGCCGGAACAGGGGGGCTTGTGCTCACCGGCGAGATGGGAGATTTTGACGTTGTGCTTGGCGTTTCAACCGATACGCCCGCAAACGATGTCGAGCGTTCCATGGTCTACGGTATAGACGATACAAAGGATGTGCTTATTATTGAGCGCGATCAGCTTGAGGAGGCCGTCGTCTATTTCACCTCGGCAAATATGGCAAACCCCGCTCTGGCGGGCTTAAGCCGTGACGAAATAATAAGCAGGCTGGACAGGACGATTTGCATTACAGTGGACTATGCCGATTCCGTCTACACCGTGAGAGCATATTATAAATATGAAACCGCGGACGATACCGTGACAGGCACGGCGGGGCAGACTTACGAGAGTACGTTTTTGACGGAGACGAGGATTTCCTCGCTTGACAGGATTTATCTTCTGTACGACGGGCTGAGCGGACTTATGACAGACAAGATTAATTTTTCGTTAAACGGATTGGTGCCGGGGGACGACTTTGATTTTTATGCCGTCTGCCAGGAGTTTCCGGGAGCGGGGGATTATACTATTGAGATGAAGGGCGATTATTCATCGAACATAAAGGTACATTTCAACGCCCGCTCCACCAACGACAGGGTGAAAAACGCGGCGGGTCACCTTATTACGGCGGCGCCGTTAAACGATACGGGCACTCCGGTGCGGCTTGTGTCGATAGACGTCAAGGTTTATAAGAAGGAACATGAAGCGGGGGATATTCCTCTGGCTGAGATGAAGACGACGAAAGGAGAGTAGTCCATGACGAAAGGCGGAAAGTCACTGAAATTAAACAATGAAGGCGCTTCGCTGATCGCGGTTTTGGTTGCAATCATATTTGTGACCACAATCGGCGCCATTATAACCACGATCACTGTGACAAATATCCGCCTGCGCCAGGTGGAGGAGGCCGGAAAGCGCAACTTCTACAGCGCCGAGGAGATTATGGACGAAATTTCCGCAGGGCTTAACAACAGGGCGGCCGAGGCGATGCAGAAGGCATATACGGATGTTCTCACCGATTACAGGAGCCTTATGGTAAGCGGTTCGGGACTCCAGGAGAAGTTCCAGTATTCCTATATGAACAACCTGACGGGGATTTTCTGGGATTCGGACGACGATACCAGAAAGGACCGTAAGATTTCGACTGAGGACGGAGACGCCTCAAAATTTGTGTATGTCTACGGTTATTACGACCAGGACAGCATCCGCGATGTGATGTCGGACGATACAAAGGGATATTTTGTCTCAGGAGACGCCGAGGCAGTCTTTTCGACCGACTATGTGGAGGGCGTATTTACCCTGCACGACATCCGCGTCGATTATGTTGACGACGACGGGTACGAGACGGTTATTACGACCGATATGGTGTTCCACACGCCCAATCTTAATTTTGACAGCGGCAACAGAGTTAAGGACTTTATGAAATACGCCCTTGTCGCCGATCACTGCATCCGCGTCGCGGGCAGCAATGCGAGAATTGAAGGCAGCGTGTATGCCGGATATGGCGGCATCACGGTAGACAACTGCGACAACGTCATGTTTACCGGAACAAATATTGTGACAAGAGGAAATATAAATGTCAGCTCCGGTTCTGACAACGCGTACTTCGGAGGAAGCGGCAGCAATATCTGGGCGGAAAATATAACAACCACGACGAACTCGCCGACGGGGCTTGGGAGCCCTTCGTCGGTTACTCTGGACGGAAATATCTATGTCGCCGACGATCTCTCGCTAGATGGAATGGACAGCAGGGTTACTCTGCGGGGAAGCTATTACGGCTATAATTTCCTGAAGCAGTACGACCGCTCGGACAACACGGCTGAGGCAAGGTACAGCAGCGCAATCGCCATAAACGGCAAGGGCAGCTCGCTGGATATGTCGGGGCTTAAGTATCTGCATCTTGCCGGAAGGACGTATCTGTCCCGCGGAAACAGTATAAACGACGTCGTGCTGGGCGAGTCTCTTTCAGTCAGGACGAACCAGCTTGCATATTATGTGCCGGAGCGCTTCTTAAGCCTTCATACGTCGGGAAGCGTCGTCACGGGTGCTGATTTTACCGTGGACGGACTGACGCAGTATTGCTCCTATGTCAACATGGACAATGTGACTGACTATTTAAAGGACGGCGAACCTGTCGCGGCCTACCGTTACAGGGACGCGGCAACAGGCGATTATGCGTACCGTTTCTACCTCAATTTCAAGAGCGAACAGGCGGCCAACGATTTCTTTGCCGCATACAGCGCGGCAAATGCCGGAAAGGTCAACGCTTTCGGGGCTGATTACGCGGATGCGATTGTCCTGGGCGACGACTGGCTCTATACTCTTAAGGGAGATTTAATGTACAGGGAGGATTCGTCCTCGTCGTATCAGGTTGAGAATGTGGTGATAGATCCGAATCTGTGGTCTCCGGACGTTGACGGAATATATTATACCTACGCGGATCAGCTTGCAAAAAATTATATGAGCCTTGAAAAGTATCTGGAGGACTGGCGTTACCATACAGATACGGTCACTTCCTCGACCGTGCGTTTTAACGACAAGTCGGATGAGCCGCTCACGGGTTATATTTTAAAGACGGATGAGATTGCGGCGGCATCGCCAGTGGAAATAAAGACATCCGGAGAAGTGCCTGACGGCGCGGGAAAGACGCTGATTGCGGTTTGCGACGGCGATTATGTCATACCCGAGGACTGCACGGACGGAATCGTGATCGCCACGGGAGACGTGACGGTGCGTAAAGATTTTAACGGAATGATCATCTCGCAGAAGGACATCATTCTCTCCACCGTAAATGTGAAGATAACGTCTGACGAGCTTCTGGTATAAAGGATGTTTGCCGAGGATGCGGCGAGCGGTGATCCGAAGTTTTCACAGCTTTTCGCAACCTACGGGACGGTGAGCGACAACGTGATCGGACTTGTGAGAGTTGACAGCTATCTGTCATATGAGAACTGGACGAAGTCGGTTGATTAACTGATTGACTGATTGCTTAACTGCTTAACTGATTGACTGCTTAACCGGTTGACTGATGTGGAAATTGCAGTTACCTGTCATATGAGAACCGGGTTAATACGGTTGGATAATAATTAAGATCCCGGGATAAAGGGGGCATGGCAATGAGGAGAGATCGCAGGGGATTTTCCATGGTTGAACTAATCGTTGTGATCGCTATTCTGGGGATTCTGGCGGGAACGTCCGTCACATTGTTCGGACATATCCGCTATGCAAATATAAAAAAGGCTGTTGAGACCGTAAGCGACAGGCTGGATCGGCAGCGCATAATGTCAATGAGCCGTCAGGGCACGCAGTACCTTTATATTTACCGCATGAGCGACGGCTACTACATGAAATCGCTTAGCGTAAAGCTTGATGCCTACGACGCGGCGTATCTTGCAACGGATGCGGATAAAATCTGCGGCAAAAACATAGATATTTCAGGCGAGGACAGCACGGGAACCGTCACTCCCCTTGCCAGTGAGAGCAGCCTGATCCGGATTGTGTTTAAAAAGAGCGGCGTGCTGAATGTTTCCACTGAGGACAACTCGGGCACTAACGTGAGAGGAATAGTCTTTTCGGGAAGCTCCACTTACTGCATACGCCTGATCCCTGAAACCGGCAAGCATCTGATTGAGTGAGCAGGAGACATCTGAAAGATGAACGGACGAAGCAGCTTTGCAGAGAGTGTGAGCGGAGACGTCTGAAAGATGAGTGGACGAAGCAGATTTGCGGAGTGTGTGAGCGGAGACATCTGAAAGATGAACGGATGAAGCAGATTTACGGAGTGTGTGAGCGGAGACATCTGAAAGATGAACGGACGAAGCAGCTTTGCAGAGTGTAGTGGAGCGGATCGGTAACGAGAGGTTTGACACATGAAACATGACAATAGGGGACTTACCCTGATTGAATTGATTATAGCGATTGCCATTTCAACCATTATTTTCGGTGCGGCGACTCTTTTTATAAGCAACGCGATGCGCAGCTATGAGACCGCCGAATCCACCATTGATCTCCAGATGGAGGCTCATGTGATGATGGAGCAGGTGGGAGGATGGATTATGGAGGGAAACAGGATATGTATCGAGGACTCTGTCACGGTTGACATGGGAGCGGCATCGTCCACGGTTGACAATGTGCTTGTTATTTACAAGATTCCGCGGACATCCGACCTGGGAAGACTTCCGACCAACGTGATAAGAGATGAGAGCGGACGCCTGACCACCAATTACGATCCAACGACTGTCGTCACGGTGAAGGCCAGCAAGCGCCTTATCTGGATGCAAAATGGAAAGCTTTTTATGAAGGTTGTAGACGGCATAGAAGATTATGACAGTGATGTCACAGTCGCCATTTCAGGTGTTGACGAGCAGAAAAACTGTATTTGTGATTATATGGAGATATTCTCGCCTGACTGGGATGCTGAGCGCGGAACAGTGAAGGTGGCTGTTACTTTGAAAGAAGGCGTTCAGGAGTATACGCTTAACAACGAGTTTAAGGTCAGAAACGAGATCATGGAGGCAGCTTCACCGGCACCATGACTAATTTTGACTCATGATTAGTTTTTTAATTCGTACCGGATTGTCACTGATTGGATTGATGGCGTAGGACGCAAAGCGAATACATTCGCTGGGAATGGAGAGTGTCATGATGAGAAACGCAAAGAGGATTATATCCGTCGGACTTGTGCTTGCGCTTTTGGCAACCATGCTGTATGTGGTACCCAGAAACGAAAAAATGGATGTATCTTATGCGGCGGAAAACAACGGGACACGTGTAAGGGGAACTGTCAATGAGCTGAGCGAGCTTCCCCAGTACGGGAGAGCGGACTATCAGTCCATTCCAAGAGGAACGGTTGACAGACCTTTTGTGGTGCTTGAAATTGTGCCTTATGAGGAATATGCCGAGTTCGGTTACCTGATAGGGGGATGCGAACCTATTGACACCAGGTACATGCACGCTGACGAAGCCTACCATGGCAACGTAGGTGTGTTAAACGTCTATGAAGTTGCCCGATCCCCATACTGGGATGGGTACGAAATGCCCATTTACAACAATGTGTGTTTCTTTACTGATGAGCCGGAAGGCGACGTGTCGTTATATAAAACTACGGATATCAATGGCGCTGGAGCGCGTACAGACGGTTATTATTATATATATGGTGAAAAAACGGTAAACGGTTATTATGAGCTTGTGGAAGAAGGGCGCGGAAACTTCAGGTATACAATAACGCCTGTTGAGACCGAACCGCCACAGACAGAGCCGCCGGTGGAAACCGAGGGGCCATCTGTGTCGTCCGGAGATTTGTCAGGCCCTTCTGTGAGCGACGGAGACAGTGAGATTGACGGAGACGGCGGAGACGGTGGCGGAGATACCGGAGACGGCGGCGAAGATGGCGGAGACGAAACTGATCCGGAGACGGAATGGGACGTGACAATCGAAAAGTGCCAGGCAGGAGAGAGCGGCAACCTTATCTGGCATACGGTGAACGATTTTGAAAATTATTCGGGAGTGACGTTTGAGGAGTATACTCCGGAGGTTTTAAGCGCACATCCGCTTGAAAATACCGGCGACAGGCTTTATACGAAACGGACTTCCAAAAACGGTGAAAACGACATTATAAATATCAACAGGTATTTTGTGTACAACAATTCGGAAAATTTCCTGAAGGTATCAATGGGGCTGTCTGACGAGCAGACTGAAAATTATTCGATTGTAGTAAAGACAATCACCCCCGAGGCTCTTAATCAGAGCCCCGACTGGATAGAATATTCCGACCTCATTGTGCTTTCGCCAAAGAGCCACAATGGTTCGCTTGCGAAGCTGTGGGCTGTTATGCACGGCAGGACTGCCGACAGCGTCCATACTGAACAGGGATTTAACGGCTCAAACGATTTTACGTGGGATGTGGCGCTGCGCCTTTACAACAAAATCACCGCAACCAGCAATTATGCGGGAATAATCATTGACGACGGAGTTTATAATTCAGCCGTTTTGGACGGGGCTGTAACGGGAAAGATTTTTGACTATAATCTGCGGCCCTCGGGAATGACACAGAATATCCGTGGCAGCGCAAGCAATGTTTACAAGCTGTGCGTCATGCTTCTTTCGATGGATTCTTCTCTGTTTAAGAGCCTGTATCTGAGCGGGGAAAATCCCCTTATACAAAACGGTGTATTCAGGCTCAGACAGGACGAGGGGACTCTTGCGGATCACTGGGGATTTGGTACGTTCTATCTCTCTGAGCCGGGTTCTTCCATGCCGCCGGAGCAGTATTGGGACAATGCCACACAATGGAACAACTATAATACATGGGCAAATGTTACCAGCGAGAAGTACAAATATTGGTGTAATGAGCATGTTTTCACCTACAAGGGCGACAACAGCATTTCAATGGATTACAATACAAATAATCTCGGTCAGTATAATCCGAATTATGCGGATCTGTTTAAGGACTTTTCCAGTTCGCTGACTGAGGCGGAGCGTGGAGCCGCACATTCATCCCTGGCGGTGCGGTATATATTAAATGCCGCAAACAATCCGGAAAATCAGAATTACGGCCAGGGGCAGACTATCCGCATACTGGATCTTGAGCCGTCCGTGGGACTTATGAGCAGCGGCAGTCCCGATTGGTATCTGACGGAAAGTTATGTCCATATGCTCCTGCCGCATTATGTCGGAAATATTCAGATCACCCATCAGACCACGGCTGAATTTATCGGGAAGATTGAGGATCTTAATATCACCTACGACATGGTGTTTATGGGGCTTGACTGCAGCGCGTACAATCTCGGCGCAGACAACAGGCCCGACTGGAACGACGACTCGCTGGACGGAAAGATTTATCTGCGCACGGGAGATAAGATGACTGCCGCGGAGCTTATCTGGAGAAATAACAACAGGTCTGTTAAATGGTTAAGCGGCGGAGCGGACAGCGCGGAGCTGAGATTCCCTGGAAATGATATCAGCAGCCTTAAAAAGGCGGATCTTGTCGATTTCCTGCTCCCCGGATATCCGATTGTTGCGGAGACTCCGCTTTACAACCTTGATACCTCCAGGATAGATCCGTCCACGTATATATACAGCTTTATCAACACGTATAAGGAATATGGCAATTTAAACAGCGTGTCGATGGTCGAGCAGATTGAGAAAAATGTGAAAAACACGCTAGGGAGCGCCGTGACGTTTGATTCAATGCCGCCGCAGTATAACGGCCAAACGGCATCGGAGGATTCTCCGATTGTGACGTCTCCAAATTACCTTACAGGACACAGTCTGGACTTTGCATTTACCGTGACACCGAGGGACGGTGAGCATTATAAGTTCCGTCTCTATGTGGATCAGGACAAGGACAGCAAATTCTCGGACGAGGAGATTATTCACACCAGAGACGCAGTTTCAGGAAGAAACACGGACTCATATCGGATAAGCTCCGCATGGATCGGCCTTGTACAATGGAAGCTTGAGGTTTTCCAGGTGGATTCGTCAGGCGCGGAAAACGGTATAAGATATTCACAGACCGGACGTTCCGCTGTCCGCAATACGGGAGAGAAGAAGACGATCAGGGTTCTTCAGATAATGCCTAACTCAGGGTGCAATCTTGACCTGTCAACCGACGAGCGTTTTATGAAGTATTATACTCAGCTCCAGGATTATGTGATCCAGATGGATGCCATGACGTGGGATGAGTTTGAGAAGTTCTTCTATACTGAGACAGTTAACGCTGACGGGTCTGTTACAAAGACCTCAAAGGGCTTTAGCTATAATTATACGGAGCCTATCAGCGAGGACGGCGCAAGTCTTAATCCCGTTAACCTGAATGAGCTTGACAGCAGGCTCAGCGATTACAATATGCTTATAATGGGCTTCGGGGACACTTATGGAGGAACGAATCTGTCCAATAAATACGGAGCTATAGATTACCTGCGCTATTATGTAGACCAGGGTAAGAGTATACTGTTTACCCACGACCTGACATCGATGCACAACACCGATTCGTCCAATTACGGCTATACGGTAAATACGCTGATGCGCGATCTGATGGGCATGAACCGTTATAAGTCGATGAACAAAAACATCAACAGCTCCGGAAACGAGAGCAATCCTGTAAGCGAATCGCAGATGCTTAGCACTTATCAGGCGGCAAACGCCGATAAATACGACACGATGAACTCAGGCTCGATTCAGGGCTACACATATTATGCAATGAAGCGTCTGGGCTATACAGACGGTGACAATGCCGGCCTGGGCTGCAAAATGCCGTATAAATACATGATAGTGAATCCTCTGGGGCAGGATTACTTTTCCAATACCCCAAGACACGGTACCGGAACAGGTTTCAACAACAACAATGATGAAACTACAAAGGTCTCGATGCTGAATGAGGGCCAGGTTACAATGTATCCTTACTTCGTGGGCGACAGCCTGACGGTGGCGTCAACGCATGCCCAGTGGTACGGTTTAAGCCCTGAGGATCCGAACGTTACGGTCTGGTACTGCCTGGCAGGGGATTCCGACTCGAGTAACGGCAACAACAATATATTTGCATCTGCCGGAAACAAGGGAATATCCACGACCTACGCCGTATCGCCCAATGATGCAATGAACAATTATTATATTTACAGCAAGGGGAATATTTTCTACTCAGGCGTAGGCCATTCCACCGTAACCGGTGAAATGGAGACAAAGCTTTTCATCAACACAATGATTGCGGCTTACAGCGCGTCGTATGTACCGCCCACAGTGGAAGTAACAAACACTGAGGCATATATGAAGGGAATACAGAATTACGCGATTGAGCTGCTTCAGACATATGATTTTGCAACCGATGACGACGGAAATATTGTCCAGAATGTGGAGGACTTTGCAGGTGAGGGAGAAACTTATCCCGTAAACTTTACGCCGCTTGATTCCAATTTGATTACAACCACATTTAAATGTAAAATTTATTACGATAACGGCGAAAACGGAATCGTCTATGTTGACAACGTTGTGGAGCTTAACGGCGAAAACGGTGATCCTGTTATGGTGGGCGGTCATGAAAAAGTCATTTCCGCGGGTGCAGATCATGTGTTTACGAACCTTGAGAACGGGAAATACTACAGGCTGTACTATCCAAAGGAATACATTGAGTATGTAAAGCATGATGTATGCTTTAACATAGAAAATGAGAAGCATCTTTCCAGCACTACGATCCTCAATATGGAAGTAATGCCGTTGTTCCCGCTGGACTAAGTAAGTATACAGGCATAATTTTCAGGAGTAATTTTACAAATATAATTTTGTTATTGCATATCTTTACCGGAATGATTTTATAGGAATAATTTAACAGGCAGATCCTTATGTTTAAGGATCTGCCTGTAACTTTTTTATAAATCCGTCAATCCATCAAATACTTGTAAAATAACGAATAGTTGGTGCATCCCGCTATATAGTGCGAACCACATCAACTATTCGTTAAAGAAGCCTTTTGCGCATAGTTGTATCTATCTTCCATGGGGTTTATCAATTTCATAAAATCAGGTAAACTCAGGCAAAGCTGCTGTCCAGAGTCAGGGAAATCAGTTTCACATACTCAGGCAAATAGCTGGTCTGAGTCAAGGAAAATTGTAAACGGTCCGTGATTACTGAGCTTAACTTCCATATGAGCGCCAAAGCTGCCAGACTCGACAACGGGGATTTCTTTTCGGCACTGTTCAAGTATATATTCATATAATTCCAGAGCCATCTGAGGATTACCGGCATTGACAAAGGAAGGACGGTTTCCCTTTTTGCAGTCGGCATAAAGTGTAAATTGTGATATGATAAGAACCTGTCCTCTTACTGCTTTTAAATCCAGATTTATTTTTCCGTTTTCATCCTCAAAGATTCTCAGCCCCAGCAGTTTTTTAATCATCCTGTCCGCAATATCCCTGTTATCTGTTGCGGAAATTCCCGCAAAAACCAGGAAACCATTGGAAATCTGACCGATTATATTGTTGTCAACTGACACGGAAGCTTCTGTCACACGTTGAATTAAAAATCTCATTGCTTTTTACCTGTATTGCCTGTATTACCCATATTACCTATATTACCCATATTACCTGTATTGTCTACCTGACTGTCCGGTGTTTTTGCGGCGCTGCCCTCTCCTGCGGTACTGTTTTTGGACTTTTTACCTGTCCGTTTTGTACGTTTTTTACCTGTGTCCGGTTCTGTAACCGCATAATCGTGCATACCGAGTTCATCCACATATTCCAGCTTTTCATATTTATTTGATTCAATTGGCATTTGCTTCTTAAGCAGTTTTGTGTTGATAATGGACTTTATTGCGGCGTAGATAACGGCAAATAACGGTACGCCCACAATCATTCCAAATACGCCGAACAATCCGCCGAAAAACGTTATCGAAAAAATTACCCAGAAGCTTGTTAATCCGGTAGAGTTTCCGAGGATTTTCGGTCCAAGGAAATTGCCGTCAAACTGCTGCAGCAGCAAAATAAAAATCAGATAATACACACATCTTAGCGGGTGCATAGGGTCAACTATAAGCACAAGGAGCACCGTAGGTATTGCGCCAAGGTAAGGACCAAAGAAAGGAATCACATTTGTCAGTCCTATTATTACGCTTATCAGTGCCGCGTATGGAAGCTGCAGTAATGTTACGCCCATAAAGCAAAGCAGTCCGATAATGATGGAATCGGCGATCTTTCCGCTTATAAATCCGATGAACGTTTTGTGTGTAAACCGGAAATTCCGGATGATTATATTGGCGGTGTCGCGTTCAAAGAGCGCATAGACCATCTTCTTTCCCTGGGCTGTAAACTTCTCCTTGCTTATCATGAGGTATATTGAGATGATAAAACCTATGACAAAATCCCACAGGACGCCGATTATGCTTGTCGCGGTATTTGTTACTGTCAACAGCCATACCTTCATATTGCTTGGAAGCTCATTCATCAACGAATCCAACTGCTCCGAATAACGGTCGATGGTCTGCAGAATATAGGATTTAATCTCGGGATTATTGTTAAGCAACTTGTTTACCCAGTCAACCACGTTATTTGTATAGGTATCAAAATTATTTACTATGTTCTGTATGCTGGGCATGAGCTGTGAAATCAGCATATGGAACAGCATATAGATCAACGCGATAACAATAAAAGCCGTAAGGAAAACGCTTATTCCTCTTACTACTGATTTTCTGCGCCTGGACTCTTTTACTCCGAGCTTGTCAAGCAGCGGGAACATGATTTTTCCCTCAATATAATTTAATATGGGAATCATCAGGTATGCGGTGACAAAACCGAACACAACGGGCATCAGAATGTCGGTGAGCTTACTCAAAGCGGCAAGTATGTCTGAATTGTTAAAGAGAAAGTAATAAAACATGATTGCCGCCGCAATTACGGCAAAAAGAGTCAACCCCCAGCGTACATATTTGTTGTTCAGCTTAATTTTCATAGTCTTAATCTCCATATTTACGCGGCAGGGCAAATCCTGTTTTCCCAAAACGCGGCTTTTATTAATACTATAATACTATTAATCGGCATACATAACAAGTAATTTCTGTGACTGTTTTATTAAAATTAGGTTGTTTTTCTTTTCCGGAGCATCTAAAATAGAGATATGGAATAAACCCAAGGGAAAGGAACGGATACAAATTGGCTGTTATAAACCCTCAGAACTACCACGATGAGCAGAACCGGCAGAATATTATGAAAATGCGTGCCGTGCTCAGCACTCTCCCATCCTTCTGCAGTACATATTTCAGAGGGATCGAGGAATATACATCCGCCCGCACAAGACTTGCCTATGCGTATGACATAAGGCTTTTCTTTGAGTTCCTTCACGAGCGGAACGCATTGTGCGCCAAGATGGACATCAAGGACTACCCGCTTGACCTGCTTGACGAGATTACAAGGCTTGATATAGAGGAATACCTTGAATATATGACGCTGTACGAGAAGGACGGACGGGAAATCACCAATGACGAGCGCGGAAAAGAGAGAAAACTGGCTGCCCTGCGCAGTTTTTACAACTATTTTTACAGGTCTGAAATGATCAAAAATAATCCGGCCGCGCTGGTGCATATGCCTAAGCGCCACGCGAAGGAAATCATACGTCTTGAACCGAATGAGGTCGCGATTCTGCTGGATCAGGTTGAGGACGGCACAAAGCTTACAAATAAGGAGCTTGAATACCACAAAAAGACGAAAGTACGCGACGTCGCCCTGATGACGCTTCTTCTCGGGACAGGTATTCGTGTCTCAGAATGTGTGGGACTGGATTTAAATGACGTAAATTTCGATGTTGGCGGCATAAAGGTAAGACGAAAGGGCGGCTATGAAGCTATTGTCTACTTTGGATCAGAGGTTGAGACTGCGCTTCTTGATTACCTTGAACAGCGCGAACACATGATTCCTGCCGAGGGGCATGAAAATGCTTTGTTTCTCTCCCTTCAGAACCGGCGCATGGCTGTGAGGTCAGTGGAAAATCTGGTAAAGAAGTACGCTTCCAGGGTTACTACAATAAAAAAGATTACGCCTCACAAGCTTCGCAGCACCTACGGTACAACACTTTATCAGGAAACCGGTGACATTTATCTTGTGGCAGATGTGCTTGGGCATAAGGATGTAAATACAACGCGCAGACACTATGCAGCCCAGGCGGACGAACGGCGCAGGTCTGCCGCTCAGTATGTGCATCTTCGCAGCAAAGATAACGACAAGCACAATGACAAGTGACAGCCGTCACCTGACTAGTCCGGAGCATAACAGACAAGTACAACGACAAGTGAGTGACAGCCGTCACCTGACTAGTTCGTAGCATAACAGACAAGTACAACGACAAGTGAGTGACAGCCGTCACCTGACATAGTCCGGAGAATAATAGGGAAGGATCAGCGTCTGTCCTGCAGTTATTGAGTCCTTGTCGGCAAGATGATTGATCCTGCATACCTCGGCTATATAATCGTCTCTTACAGCATAGTGGACGTCATCCGCGTACTCTCCTGCGAGATCCCACAGCGACTCTCCTGCTTCTACTGTCACACTCGTATAATATTTGAATCCGCTGACGGCGCTGGAATTTAAGGAGCCATACGATATAAAGCATATAAAAATAAGGAGTAAGGTCGCGCACACAGCGCCTGCAGCCACAGCGCATTTTCTAATCCGTTCCCTGCGCAGCCTTCTGATTCTCTGGTATCTTCTTAACGCCGTCCCGTTTATTCCGTATCCGTATAAAAAAGCTTCCATGTTCATGTCCTCTCATTAATAAAAATGGAATGTATGTTCGCGAACGTCTGTTCTGAAATAATATTAACACGGGAACAAATGTTTGTCAACACAAAAATCGAACATATTTTCAGAAAATATGTTTGCTTTTAATTCCGAAATATGTTAAAATAAAATATCAATAATTTTAAGGGATATCTCAATATTACGAATATATCCCTGCATTACGGGAAAATATCCGCAAATATTGGATTATACTCACATTATGGGATTATCTTCACATTATGGGGATATCCCCACATTACGGTAAGATCCCCACATTATGGGAATATCCCCAACGGCCGTACGGCAGAATGGAGGCAGCTATGGGAGCTGGCAAGATTACACCCAAACAACAGGAAATTCTGAATTATATTAAGGATGAGATACTTCGCAAGGGATATCCGCCTACAGTCCGCGAGATATGCGAGACGGTCCGCTTAAAGTCCACTTCATCGGTTCACTCTCACCTGGAAACTCTGGAAAAAAACGGTTATATCCGCCGCGATCCCACCAAACCCAGGGCAATTGAGATATGTGACGACAGCTTCCAGATGGTGCGCACCGAGATGGTTAGCCTGCCTGTGATTGGAAACGTTGCGGCAGGACAGCCCATTCTGGCTCAGGAAAATATTGAAGATTACTTTCCTGTTCCAGCCGATGTTGTTCCCAGTGGAGAGTCCTTTATTTTAAAGGTGCGCGGTGATTCCATGATAAACGCGGGAATTTTTAACGGTGACAGGGTTTTTGTAAACTCCTGCCCTACTGCCAATAACGGGGAAATTGTCGTGGCGCTCATAGACGACTCGGCAACTGTAAAAACTTTTTATAAGGAGAACGGTCATGTGCGTCTGCAGCCGGAAAATGACTCCATGGATCCGATTATAGTGGACGACTGCCGGATTCTTGGAAAGGTTTTCGGCGTTTTCCGTTTTTACAGAAATCACTAATTTTTATGAGTCATTAATATTTGTATTTTATTATGTGGCATTTATTATGTGGCATTTATTATGTGACATTTATATTTGTATTTTATCATCAGTATTCCTGTAAATATTCAGCATTTATGCGTTATTATTAATATTTTCACTCATTTTTCTGAACCATGTATATTTCTTTAAAATTTGCAGAAATTAATACAGCCGGTCCTGTAAAAGCCGTGCGGAAACTTTTAAGAGAAAAGGTTGGACAGCCGCTGTAGCGGCAGAAATGAGGGAAAATATGGGAAACAAATTTTTGGACGGTACTGCACTGACCATAGCGATCATCGGTGCTATCAACTGGGCGCTGATCGGTCTGTTCCGCTTTGACCTAGTAGCCTTTATCTTCGGAAATATGTCATGGTTTTCAAGGATTGTCTACACGGTCGTTGGTATATGCGGACTTTATCTGATCAGCTTCTTCATGCACCTGTCTGACAGAAATCATTCTGCGGCCTAAAGATCAGAGTCGGCGCGGAAATATTTGCTGAAGCAAAAAGAAACATAAATATTTGCTGAAGCAAAAAAGAAGGAGCTGCCGCTTCACGAATTTTTTTCGTTAAAGCGACAGCCCCTTTCTTATTCACGTTACTTTATATCATTGGGATCAATCTGTTTACCGTCTCTCCAGATTCTTTCCAGATCGTACAGCAATCGGTTTTCTCTGTCAAAAATGTGGATGATCACATCTCCGAAATCGAGCAGGATCCAATTTGCGGTACGATATCCTTCAACCTGCCTGAGGTGACATCCTTCCCGCTCAAGCTTCTCCTGAACATTATCGCTGAGAGCCTGTATCTGGTTTGTGTTTGCGCCTCCTGCAATTATAAAATAATCCGCCAGCACGGACACCTGACTGATGTCAATGACGCGGATATCCTCCGCCTTTTTGTCTTCAAGTGCCGCAACGGCAAGCTTTGCCATCTCATTGCTTTTCATAATTTTTCCTTTCCGGTAATAACAAAATCAAGCATTCACAATTACATTATTATTTAGTGTCCATTACGTGCAAAACCGAGCACAAGCGCGTCTGCCGGGAGAACATCGGCAGTACAGTGCGTGACCTGCAAGGGAAATGCCAAACTTTTACTTTAGTTTTAGTTTGCTGCTGTAATAATCATAAGTCAACTGTGTGGCAGGGTCGATTTTACAGCCCTTCTCGTGCAGATAAGCCAGTGTATTTTCAAGTATCATGACAAGCGCTTCGTCCAGATCGCGGAATGAGGTACGACGCGCCTCTGTAAACACGTCGTTTTCGGGACAATATGCCGTTCCCTTGATATGCTTCCTCCCGGGTTCAATATAATCCGCAATATAGATTATTTTTTCCAGAAGGCTCATGCCGGGTCTGCCCGTGGTGTGGTAAAATATGGCGTTTAATATATCCTCATTTTCAATGCCGTATTTTTCCTTTGCCAGCACGGCTCCGGCCTTGGCGTGAAGAAGCTGACCGCAGGAATCGTCGAATTTTTCCGGCTCGGAAAGCTCTACATTATGCTTTAAGCATATGCTTCTCTGTTTTTCAAAGCTTATACATTTAGCGCAGTCGTGCAACATTCCGGCGACAAGGGCTTTTTCCGTATCTTCCCCATGTATGACCGCAAGATTGGCTGCCGTATATGCCACGCCCAGAGTATGCTCATACCTTTTGGGCTCAAGAATATCTTCCATTTCTTTTCTTAGCTCGCTAAGACTAAGCTGTTTCATCCGTACTCCCCTCTTGTCCGTCAAACTGTCACGCCGGCACTCCCCTCTTGTCCATCAAACTGTCACGCCGGCGCTCCCCTTTTGTCCATCAAACTGTCACGCAGACGCTTCTCTTTTGTCCATTAATCTGTCACGCCGGCGTTCCCATCTTTGTCCGAGGGACGATATCGCCGTCACACCGGCAGGCTGATTTTGGGATTATCTTTGTCAGGCCTGTACAGAACGATCTTTTTTCCAATTATCTGCACCACCTGTGAATGAGTGCGTTCAGCCACGGTATTTGCAATCTCTGCAGGGTCCTCGACGCAGTTTTTCAAAACAGCGATCTTTATAAGTTCATTATTGTTAAAACATTCCTCAACAGCATCGGTCACATCCGGAGTAAGACCGGATTTTCCCACCTGAAACACAGGATTAAGTCCCGCTGCAAGGCTTTTTAAATACGCTCTTTGCTTGCTTGTCATTTTTGTATTCCTCGCTTTTATTTATAATAATCAAACTGAAGGCCATATATGCGTACGGTATCGCCGTCCTTGATCCCCAGTGCTTCCAGCTCGTCAAGGATCCCTTTGTCCTTAAGGAAATCCTGGAAGAATTTGAAGCCTTTTTCGCTGTCAAGATTGGTGTAGCCAAGCATTTTTTCGATTCCGGGTCCCTCCACCACATAAAGCTTTTCGGCGGCGTCATATTCCACGGTATAGGATTCGTCATTGGAGTTATCGGCCTGTCCGGGATAATATTCGCGCTGGAAAACGGTTACTTCACGGCTGAGCCCCTTAAGCATTTCGTCTACCTTGTATAACAGCTCCTTTACCCCCTCTCCGCTTACTGCGGAAATCGGGTACACAGGAATACCCTTTGGTTCAAATTCGGCGCGTATGGCGTCCACAGGGTTGTCTGAGGAGCCGGAAATGGCATCGATTTTATTCGCAGCAATCACCTGCGGGCGGCTCGCTATATCTTCATTGTAGGCTTTGAGCTCGCGGTTTATAGCGTAGATGTCCTGTACCGGATCCCTGCCCTCCGTTCCGGCGGCGTCCACTATGTGGATGATGACCTTGGTCCTCTCGATATGCCGCAGAAATTCATGTCCAAGCCCCACTCCCTCTGATGCGCCCTCTATAAGCCCGGGAATGTCGGCAATTACAAATCCGCTGCCGTATTCAAGGTCTACCACGCCCAGGTTGGGATTGAGCGTTGTGAATGGATAATCGGCGATCTTTGGACGCGCGTTTGTTACGCGTGACAGGAAGGTTGATTTTCCCACGTTGGGAAAACCTACAAGCCCTACGTCAGCAATCATCTTTAGCTCAAGCAGAAGCTCAAGCTCAGCGGCTGCCTGACCCGGCTGGGCGTATTTCGGGGCCTGCATTGTGCTCGTCGCATAGTGCTGGTTCCCATTTCCGCCTTTTCCTCCGGTCAGAAGCACCACTCTCCTGTTTTCACCGGACATATCAGTTATGACCTTCCCGGTGTTTGCTTCGCGCAGTACCGTACCCTGCGGAACCTTTATAACCAGATCCTCGCCGTTTTTGCCGCGGCAGTTGCGCTTTCCGCCGGGTTCGCCGTCTCCTGCCTTATATTTTTTTGCATATCTGAAGTCAGACAGGGTATTCATACCTTCGTCAACCTCAAAGATGATATCTCCGCCCTTGCCGCCGTCGCCGCCGTCGGGACCGCCCGCAGGGACATATTTTTCGCGCCTGAAGGAGACGTGTCCGTCGCCGCCCCTGCCGCTTTTGACAAATATTCTTGCTCTGTCTGCAAACATCTTTAATCCTCATTCCAAGGCGTATTAATTTGCCTTTGGGCGTTTCTGCATAAGCTAATGTGAAAAGGCTCCAGGCAGCGCCTGAAGCCTTGATTATTTCGTAAACAAAAGGCTTATTCTTCTACAGGATACACAGAAGCCTGCTTCTTGTCACGGCCCTTCCTCTCAAAACGGAGGATCCCGTCAACCAATGCAAACAGTGTATCGTCGCCGCCGATTCCGACATTTATGCCGGGATGAATCTTGGTTCCGCGCTGTCTGTAAAGAATATTGCCCGCTTTTACGAACTGTCCGTCAGCTCTTTTCGCGCCTAATCTTTTGGACTCGGAATCTCTGCCGTTTTTGGTAGAGCCGACTCCCTTTTTATGAGCGAAAAATTGAAGGTTCATATTCAGCATGTCTTTACACCTCCTTAAATTTAACTTTCAGATAATCTTTTCCGTATTCCCTGCTCAGGTTTTCCAGATTAAAAATCATGGAATCAACCAGAAAATACGATTTTTCCTGCATATCGCCACAAAATTCACAGCGGATATATCCGGTCTTTTCGTCTGTCTCCACGTCAAGCTTTTCTCCGGCAAGCTCCTCAAGAGAGTTGATCGTACCAATTACCAGAGCCGAAACTGCCGCGCAGAGAATGTCGGGCTGACCATTTTTTGCATAATCCGCATGTCCCATACATATAAAGCCTCTGCAGGTTTTGTTGTGATCCATTTGGATCGTTACCGTCGTCATAATTCGTTATACGTTGATCTTGTCGATCCTGACCTTGGTGTATGCTTGTCTGTGACCGTTTTTCTTATGGTAACCGGTCTTTCTCTTGTACTTGTATACAAAGACCTTTTTACCTTTTCCCTGCTCCATAACGGTTGCGGAAACGTTTGCATTTGCAACGTCGTCTCCAACCTTGAGGGTTGAGTCACTTACTGCTAGCACACGGTCAAACGTCACAGTGTTTCCGGTTTCCGCATCAAGCTTTTCAACTCTGATGACATCGCCCTCGGAAACTCTGTACTGCTTTCCGCCTGTTGCAATAATTGCGTACATAATGGCACCTCCTGTTCAATGGACATAAATCCATTTTACTCGCTGACCTTGGTGGCGTCCTTGCGGACACACTTATACCGGATCATGCGGCATACTGGAATATAATAGCATGCGGCAAAAGGTTTGTCAAGCCCCCAAAATGCCTGACAGCCTACAAAAAAGTTTCGTCAGGAATGGACCGAACTGTTACTCAACCCCACCGCCGTAATCAGCCCGGCAATGTCGATGTTCTTCCGGCAGACCGTGTGAGCACGTCGGCACTTGGCGAGGTAGTTTCGAGCCTAGTGTCCGTTACGTGCGCAACCGAGCGAAAGCGTGTCTGCAGGGAGAACAACGGCAGTACCGGGCGTGACTTGCCAGTAATCGGCCGAACTGTTGCCAAGCACAAGCGTGTCCGCCGTAAGACCATCGGCAGTACCGGGCGTGACTTGCGAGGAAAAGGATGAACGGTTGTGGGTGTGCCTTGCGAGGAATGGGCAGTCAGGAACTCCGCTCGTCGAGGATCAACTGAATCCTTTTGTTGATGATCTGCGCCGTCTCTTTGGCAGAGCGTCCGCTTTCATACATCACCTTAAGCTCCTCATACAGGATGGACGTAAACTGTGTGTCAATATACGGAGCTCCCTTGCATCCAAGCAGAAACTCCTCCGCCCGTTTATACGGGTTACTCCCGTCTGCAAATACTGGCATCCTTTCTCCTGCGGAGCCGTCACCAAACCTGTAGAGCAGAATACCTGAATCCTCTATGACATAATCTTCCTGAACGGGTTTTAAAACGCTCATCGAAAATGCTTTGGGCCCTGACTGTATTTTTTTGCTCAAGAGCGTCTTAATAAAAGCTGACGCAGCCTGGTGATCGGCATTTGAGGTTACCGCCAGCACTCCTCCGCTTGGCGACAGGTAATTTCCGCAGCTTTTATCAGTCGGGAACCCATATATTTTCCCGCCGTTTGCCTCAAGGTATTCAAACATTTCAAACAGGGCTTTTTCACCTGTAAAATATCCCCACAGAATATCTCCGCCGCCGTTTTGCCATCCGTCGTTTTTAGTGGCGTCCTGGCTTTTATCACTGCTGCATAGCTCAATCAGCCTTACAAATTTTTCGTCGTCAAAATGGCACGTACCGCTTTCAAAGTCAATAAGCTCAGGAGCGTTAAGACTGTATTTTAAAAGATTGCCGACGGTTTCCACGGGCGGCATATATGAGCCGTACGTCAAATCAGGCAGGTTGCTGCGCAGGGCGCATGGCAGATTCCCCTGTTCCATAAGCTCTGTAATGTCTTCAAGCGTCCAGGTATCATTCTGCCAGACATCCGCACCCGCCGCAATAGTCTCCGCAGCTACCGTGGGAGGTATTCCGAAAAGCTTTCCGTCAATTGTACCGATTTCAAGTGCGGCGGGCAAAAGCTTTTCACGTATTTCGGGGGTGAGCAGATCGTCAAGCTCCATCAGGACTCCCTTGTCGGCCAGAGCATGCAGATCCTTATATGATACAAGAACAATCTCCGGCCCATCCCCGCCGGACAGCTCCGCAAGTATCCTTTCGCGGCCGTCGCCCTGGCTGTCGTCTTCGTATTGATATGAATAAGCGGGCTCACTGACGGAGGTTTCGTCGGCACACGTCATAAAAAGCCCCAGGCTGTCTCCTGAGCCGGAAAAATTTGCCACCCGGACGGTTCCGTCATCTTCAGATTTTTCACTGCTTAACGTCATCATCCATTCCCGCGTGCTGCCGTCTTCATATCTGCTCAGATAAAGCATCGGCATTTTATCCTTTACGGGAATAAAAAGCGTCTCGAAGCTGTTTCCAATTTCGGCTTCATTGAGATTTAATATCAGCTCTCTCCTGCCGCTTTTTATGTTCCATTTCATGATCCCGTTTTCGTCAGGGGCTTTTGAGAGGTAATATATCTCATTCCCCTGCATACCGTAGATTTGGTCGAACTCGCCATAAGAGACGTCTGTCTTAAGCAGGGAGCGCATCTTTTTTTCTTCAGTGTCAAAAAACAGGAAGTCATAGCATTTTGCCGAATTGTCGTAGACCGCAAAAATAAGTTCGCCGTCAGGAGTGCAAAAATGCGCTGCGATGCTCTGATTTGACTTTAGGTCCTGTCTCGACAAAAGTCCGCCGTCTTCGTCAAAAAGATAAATACTGAAACTCCCACTGTCTGATAATGACGTAATGCAGATTGCGCCGTCTTTTGCGCAGAACCAGTCAATAACCTGCACAAGGGGCAGAGATGTGGGTTCACTCACGTTCACAATCCCGTTTTCCAGGTAGATTTCCCAAAAGTCCGTCGATTTTGTATTGCCGGCAAAATCCGTGTAAATGATTTTATCCTGTGTCTGACTGTACAACCCCTGAGCGTCCTGTTCATAATCAAGCCAGCGGAACACATAGCGGGACTCATCCGGCATGTTCATTTGCTCCAAAACACCCAGTTCGCCCGAAAGTCCGAGATCAGCCGGTTTAAAGCTTTTTATCAGGCTTTCACCGGTTTCGGCGTTTAAGGTTTCGACATAATATGTGGCATCCGCTCCCTTCGCATACTCTTTCGCGTAAAGGTGCCAGAGAAGCTTTCCGCAGACTCCGCGATCCATGCAGTGCATTTTTTCACTGTCTGCATCGGGGGAATCGGCCGTATGCGTTATGGGCAGGAATTTTCCCGCCCATAACGTCTGCTCCGTCTGAAGATCTCCCGGCGCTGCAAAGCCGTTTTGCTTCCAGTCATAGAGCTCCTCGTCCGCAGGAGACTCATCATCCTGCAGAGGAGTCTTTCCGCAGCCGACAAGGAAGATTGTCATAAGAAAAAAACATGTAATAATAAGCGCAGGTTTTACATTAAACTTTAAATTCTTATGTTGAGCCATTGTATATCACCTCATAATTTTTCTTATTTGTATGAACGACACATAATATGCCTGTTGATAATGATGTTTAATATATCTGTCGATGTTATTAGCATAACGCATTAATCGTAGTGTGTCAACAAAGCTTTAAAGGTGGACATAAAATTATAAATGCAATAAAAATTATAAATGCAATGAAAAAGGCAAGATGCAGTTTTATTACCTGCGATCTTGCCTTTCATCAGTGTTGCACTGAGATTGCCTATTTTGTGTTTTTCAGTTCAAAATCCTGCACATACTGGACTATGAGCTTTACGGTTCCCTCCACTCCGAGTACGCTGCTGTTGATGCAAAGGTCATAGCTGTCGGCGCGTCCCCACTTTTTGGAGGAATAGTAGTTGTAATAGCTCTGACGCTGTTTGTCCTTTTTGACAATCATGTCACGTGCCTTTGATTCGGTGAGACTGTATTTTTCCATGATTCTTTCAACCTTGGTCTTCTCATCCGCATAGATAAAGAGGTGAAGCACATTTTTATAATCGGCGAGAGCGTAATCAGCGCACCTTCCAACGATGACGCAGGGCCCCTCGGAGGCTATCTTTTTGATTGTGTCAAACTGCGCAAGGAACACCTTGTGGCTGATTGGCATATCAACAAAGGAAGAAGCGTTGTAGCCGAAGGAATAGGTATCCATGACCAGATTATACAAAAAGGAGTTTGTAGGCCGTTCGTCGTGATTCTGAATCATTTCCTCACAAAAACCGCTTTCCTTTGCGGCTCTTGTCAGAAGCTCCTTGTCGTAGCATTTGATGCCGAAATACCCGGCAACCTTCTCTCCTATCTCACGGCCTGCGGAACCAAACTGACGTCCGATCGTAATCACAGTATTCATATTGATACCTCTCTTTCTACCAATATAAAAATATAAAAGTATTGCGAGGGAATTTTCTTTTTTATTATATGATTATTATACTACATTTTGCTTTTTTAGACAATATAAAATTTTAATAAAATAATCGGGAAGCGGACAGTCAATTTCAATATATTCACCCGAGACGGGATGTATAAAGCCCAGGGTTTTTGCGTGGAGCGTCTGCCCCTCCGTATGAAAAGGGCATTTTATATTTGAATATACGCTGTCCCCAAGGAGCGGGTGGCCTATGGATGCCATGTGGACCCTGATCTGGTGCGTACGTCCGGTCTCAAGCTCACATTCTATGTATGTGTAGTTGTCAAAGCGCTGCAGCACTCTGTAATGAGTCACAGCGCGTTTGCCGTTACGCATGTTTACCGCCATGCGCTTTCTGTCCGTCGGATGGCGGCCGATGGGTTTGTCTATGGTCCCCTCGTCGTCCTTCAAAACGCCGTGGCATATGGCG
>CANQSE010000002.1 GCA_947626405.1 uncultured Acetatifactor sp.
TTTCACTGTATCCGCCGTCCTTCATGGCGCAGATTTTGTCCACGCCTTTGACAATCTCCGTCAGCTTGTAGGCGTTTCCGAGGTTGGTATTTACCCCGGTCACCTGATCGTTCAGACGGCCAACTGCGCCTTTCAATTCGGAAAAGCTCTGGCTCTGGCAAAGGTCAGCCTCCGTTACTGGATTGCCGCCACCTCCGCGATTTCCGAAAATACCGCCATTTCCGCCCCAAAGAGCGGGCAGAATCAGGAGCGCGAAAATCCACTCCATACCAAACATACCGTTGTTGCCCCAACCGCCATTGTTGTTTCTGTCAGTGACAGCGGCAATGTCGGCCAAAGATACTCCATTGTCCATCGTTTTTCGTCCTTTCTTTTTATTCAATCAACACCGCCTAGGATAGTGTTAATCTCTCAACAAGCTTATAACTTCATCGGGATTTACCCCGTGTTTCTGGCATTCCTCATAAAATACAGCCTGCGGATTTCTGCCGCCAACCATCTGCATGACAGCATTTAATTGTGGATTCTGTTGCGCCACCTGCATAATTGCCCGGCGCGGGTCTTTTACCGTCTGCAACATAGCCATCATTCTTTTTGCTGACTGCGCCATTTGCTTTACTGCCGCTATGTCTACTGTTTGCGGTATTTGCCGTGTTGCCGGAAGAGAACTTCCACCAAAAGTACCCATCAATGGATTAGCCATTATTTACCACCTTTTCCGCTTTTTCCGCCTTTACAGGTTGTTTTTTCTGTGTATTGGTCAACTGCTCTATCTGGGCCTTTAATTCGTCAAATTCGGCCCTTTGAACATATTGTGAGGTATCGATAGGCGGACTTTTCTTTTCCTCTGACACGGTGTCTGTGACTTCATCAAAATGGAAAATCCGCAGGGTGGAACTTCCCACATTATCAACGGATTTAACGTAAAAATAGGGCTGGTTATTGTCCATCATCCAAGCCGTTTGACCGGGCTGGACAATTTGATTTCTGGCCCCATCAACGCCAGGAACCTGTATCCAGTTGACATTTTGGGAAGGAGCATGGGGAACGGAAGAATACATTGGCATTTGCGAAGGAGCGCCCCAGCTATTGCCCTGCTGTTGGTAAAAACTCTGTGCAAGGTCAGCTTTTCTCTGGGCATATTCCCTGTCCAGTTGTGCCAATTTCTGTTGCTGTTCCGGTGTGAAATAAGGCATGAGCATTTCCTCCAACAAAATTTTTTGTTTCTTATGAAATTTTTGCATAAAAAAAGCAGGAAAACCATGCCGCTTTCCTGCCTAAAAAACTTTATGAAACTGTCAAGAAAATGTCAAATAAGTCTCATGATTTTCTTTTTCATGCACTTATTTATCCTGTTGATGGCAGATAGGCTACAGTTCATCAGATAGGCGCATTCTTCCAGAGGGACTTCCCGGTTGCGCAGGTCGAATAATTCCGATTCACGCTCTGTCATGTTCGCGTTTTCCTTTATGTATTCAATCTCTGGCTTGATAAAATCCGGTATCCTCAACATAGCACTTACTTCTTTTTTGCCGTCCCCTTGCTCTTCTTATTCTTTTTCTTTCTGGACTTAGTTACCTTTACCGTTGCCATTGTTTATGATCTCCAAAATCTCATTGATCTGCTCCGGCTGAATATCTGCGCTTATCACATTCCCAGAACTGTCGATCAGCGTATATACGCCAGTCTGTTCAATGGTACTTGTGAAATCGTACTGGTACAGATACCAGATAAACCCGGCAATGGTGGCAACCTCAACGCATACCATGACGATAAATGCTCTGAACCATCGTTTTGATTGCTCTTTCAGTTCTTCCAGCATTTCCAGCGCAAGACTTTTATCCTGCTTCTCCACCTTGTTTTCCTCCATCGCTTTCACCCTCCGAATGTGTGATGTTTTTGGAATATTCTACCATCTTTTGGCGGGTCTTGCAATCAGGTACGCGCCCAATAATTTAGAGGGTGCTTCTCGCCGCTGTCCCACGAATCGAAATAAAATCCGTCCTCAACCGCCACCACATGACCATCCATGCCAAGCACATATATCCCGCGCGGGTGATTCCGGCAGAAATCAATCACGTCACACCGTTCCGGCGCGTAACACTCCACGTCACGCCGCACGAATCCACAGCGTTTCAGATATTCGCCCCAGACGGCATTTGCGGAGATAACGTCTTTCATCTCAAATGCGATTTCCGCCAGTGAATCAAACACTTCGTCCCACGTCCGCCCGCTTGCCTTACAGCACGCACGGACGGCACAATCTCCAACGCGGCGGTTGAGTGGGTTTGGGTTATAGGGTATCCATCGGTTCATAGTCAATCACCTTCTATCTGTTCGCCACATAGAGCCGATCTTCGCTCCTGCGGACTTTGTTTGCCTGACAAAACGCCGTGTATTCTGCGTTTTGTTGGTCGAATCGCGCCCTTATCTCTGCGGCGCGTTCTTTCAGTTGTTCCTTTAATCCTTCGTCATTCGCCGCCTTTACGGCGTGGCGGGCTTCAAACAGCTGTTTCTTTGTCTCCCTGATTTTCCGCTCATAATACCGTTTTTTCTGCGATATATCATAGGCTTTTTTATTCTCTTCATCGGTATATTGCGGCTGGTCATTTATATTGTGCTTCGCGTCATGCAGAAAAAACGTGTGTCGGCAGTTTATCCCGCACAATCCCTCAATAGTGCCGTATCCTGTTGCCGTCTCAAAATCAGGGTAGACTTTCTGCCTTCGGAATTTCCTGAAAAAGTCTTTGATTTTGGCAAACACATTCTTTTTCTGCGGCTTTTCCGCATATCCGAAACGCTTTAGAAGATCATCTGACAGAGTATATACCTGCCCTTGCCATGATTGATGGTTCGCGGGTTCTGCCTTATCTGTGTACCGTGCGCCGAGGTGGCTACTCACCAGCACATTTTTTATGCCCATATCGGCGCAGGTAGTCAGCGTGATTTCACCGTTTGCCTGATTAACTCCCGTCAGCACACACATCCGAACGGCGGCTTCTACGGTCATTTTCCGCTCTTTCCCGTTGTTACGGTATATAACATGTGAACCGTACTTTGATACTTCGTCTATGGCTTCATTTATCGCCGTGGTGGCATCAACACCGTGCGTGGCCTTCCAGTACGCCGCATCACAGGAATTGTGAAACTGCGTGTTTATGTCTGCGGCGGTTGTCCGCGTTAGGTTCTTTATTTCCCCCTTTGTCCTCTTGTACGCCGCGTCCAGTATACGCTTTTCTTCCTCTGTCAGATTTTCAAGGCGCGGTGCTTTCCCGACAAAATCTTTCATTTCCTTGTCGGATTCCACCATGTCGGAAACGGATTTATTGATTTCCTTGTTTATGTCATATCCTGCCTGATAAAATGCTTCGCGTACCTTTTTATCCAGTCCCGGCAAGCGCTTGTTGATTTCCCGCTCAATATCCGATACAAGGATCCCCGATTGCCGCAAAAGCCTTATCCTGTGTTTGTTGGACGGTGCAATCTCGATTTTGCCGTTATATTCAAACAGACCGATTACAGAATCAATCACCTTGTTGGTGAGATACATATTAAATTCCGTAGCCGCCGCATGGGTGGCTTCCACCAAATCATTAAGGTATTCTGGCGTAAACATCAGTCTGCTTTCCTAAATCCACTCTTCGCCGCCTGTATAACCGCTTCTCTGTCATGCTCTGCGGCATATCTCAACCAATCGCGCCGTGCGTTCGGGTTGGAATAGTTCAATAGCCGAGTAGTCTCAACCTTTTTCCCGCCCTTGTCCAACGGTCTACTCCAAAAGCCATATTCCGGCGAATAGAACGCACCCTTTCCGGTTATGGGATCGGCATACATAATACCTGCCCATTGGTAGTGTCCATAGCTTACGCCGTTCGGATTAAACGCATACACAACATCCCTTTCCCCGTTGGTTTCGTTAAAGGTCTTAATATCATTGTATAGCGCCATCGTCTCCCCTGTCGGAACATACTTGAGCATTTCCTGCACAAGCTGCTCCTTCATGGCGTCCTGCGCCGCGTCAAGTTTTCGCCCAAAGCGCGTGACGTTGATATTGACCGTAAAATCAGGGTCATTTATTTTTATGCTGATTTTTTTGAAAAGGTTGGTAAAGTGATTTTTACGGATTGCCATACGCTCCCCCGTCCGCCGCCGGCCTTTTGACATTTACCATTCTATCAAACACAAAATTGACTTTTCTCGAATCATACCCGCAGGAGCAATAGTACATCATGCGTGGCGTTCCGTGACTGTACTCTATGCAGTAGTTGACCAGTTTTCCGCAGTTGGGACATCGTAGCATTTTCTGTTTCTCCCATCAAAAAATCCGTATATGCTTCAACTTGCTTTCGATGTCTGAATCCTTTCGGCTGAAAATCTCTTTTAAATCTTCCTCCGTTTTCGCATTCCCCAAAAGCTCTCTGTATTTTTTAATCCATGCAGAAAGTTTCTCAATATCGGATTCCACTTCGTCCATCAGCTTGAAACTTTTCTTCATATCATTTTCCAAGTTTTTCATTATTCCTCCCCAAACAGCCCCGGTTCTTTCGGCTCATTCTCGCTCTTTGCGTCTGCGACAACCTCGCGGGCCTCTTCCTCGCTCATGCCCTCAAACTCGACATAGTACCGCCAGAGAGGGTATTTACCCTGCTGGACGTACTGCCAGTGCTGCGCCTTGTCCTCGTTGTAGTTGTATTGGATATTCCCAAAATCCAGTAAATCTTTTACCTCTGCCCGGAACGTTTCAAAATCTGCCGCCCACGGTTCGCGGGGGACGCCTGTCGTGAAATCGATAAATTCATTACAGGCATACAACGCTTCAATGATGGAATTTTTCAGTTGGTCGCGGATATTCTTAATCGTCCTGATGGTTTCCTGATCGTCAGCGTCCACCTGCGTGGCGGTCATCATGCCCGTTTTTTCATCCAAAACGAACATTCCCTGTGAAAATCCGCACTTCGTTGAAATCATGGCAAGGATGGAATTTATATCCGCTATGCGCTGTTCTGTCAGTAGAGTGGACACATGCTCATGGATATTGTTATCATCATTTACGCCCGCGCCCATTTCCACGCCAGCCACCCAGCGCGGCAGTTTGACATTGTGCTGATCGGCATAGTTTATAACAGTCTGCGGCAGGAATGTAACGTGCTTGCTGTCCTGCACTTCCCCGCTCTTTCTTCCCCATGCAACATCAAGGTCTTTCAGTTCCTTCATGGCGTTATGCCAGATGGGAACGCCCAGCGGGCTTGTCCTGTCTATGCGGTTCGGTGCGGGGTTTCGGAAATATGCAAACAAAGGATGGTCGATAAATTCCGATTCCATTTCCGGTTCAATATCGGCCCACTCTTTCACCTCTGACAGATTGCAGGGATCCCCGATACTGGTCGTGGACTTGCTTTTATAGGCATAGTTGGAAACACGATAAACTTTTGTTTCCTCGCCGCCCTCGCCCCGGCGCGTTTCGTACCTGTGCCATTCAAGGCGGGTATAAATGTAATCGCCTTTTTTGGTCTGCGTCTGGAATACGCATCCTGTGATATTCCCGTTGCTGTCCGCTTCGGTCGGCGCATAGTTTCCCGGCTCCACATAGTCCATGTTCTCCCCGTT
The DNA here is from genome assembly GCA_947626405.1 of uncultured Acetatifactor sp. Lineage (GTDB taxonomy): Bacteria > Bacillota > Clostridia > Lachnospirales > Lachnospiraceae > Acetatifactor. The sequence continues at coordinate 5,608 of CANQSE010000002.1, forward strand.
CGGTTTGAACATGATACCGACATTCCCCAGCGCTTCAGAAACCTTGTCGGTTATTACCTGTCGGATATAGTCTGCTGTCTTTTTCAGCATCTTCCCGCGCGGCGTATCCGGCATATTGATTCCGATATCCAGCGTAACAAGCCCGGCGGTCACATCATCAATAAATCCGGCAAAGTTGATACTCTCAATATCATCTTCCACATCCTCCCATTCCGGGTGGCCGGAAGTGATATTGTAAAACTTTTCAATGGCGCTTTCCATCTTCCCGGAAAGCAAAATGTCCGCATCAAATCTTTTCTCAATCTCACGCCTAAACAATTTATTCCACACCGCCTTTATCCATGATATGATACCCATTATACAACCCACCTGTGCAGTTTCCGCATGACCGTGTAAATAAAATATCTGACCAAATCCATGTGGTGATCATTCTCTTTTATAACAGCATCCTCCGCGCTTTTATCGTCCCATGCGTATGATTCAAACTCTTTCAGCGTTTCGGTGCAGGATTCATGTATTTTCAGAAGTCCATAATTGATATACTTCGTGACTTCCTGTATTCCATCAATGACAGAATTATCCGCGCCGATCACAATATATTTGCTGTACTTCTTGATGGTTTCTATGAAGCTGGCGGCGGACGGGTCAACAAGGATATATTCTATCGGCAAATCCCCGATAAGCTCCGTCAGCATCTTGTAATATTCTTCATTGTCAACCCTCGCTCCGTTCCTGCCGGAATAATGCAGTTCCTTTATCATCACCGCATTTTTCCCAAACACGTCAAAGATTCCAACCGCAAACGGATTCACAGCGCCATAGTCTATTGAGACATAGTATTGATGGCCCTTTTTATATTCCGGCACATCGTGGGAAACATTCTTTTCCCGGCTGAACATCGGGTACACAAGCCCCTCTGCAAGCGCCCATTCTCCCAAGATATAGCGCTGATAATAAACACTCCCCTCATACTCCTTGCAGAGATTATCAACAAATGCTTTGTCCAAAAAAGGATTGTCGAATATGGTATATTTCTGGCAGTATATGTCAAAATCTTCGCTGTCAAGAAATGCTTTCAGCCAATGGTTAGGGCCTTGCGGGTTCAATGCTCCATCAAAACAGGAATACGGTTTATCCAGACGGGATTTCAACAGGTCAAATACTTCCTCGTTCCAATCGGCAACCTCATCACCGTAACAGTATTTGATTGAAGATCCTCTCAGCTTTGATACCTGGCTAACCTTTTCAGCACCAAGGCAATAAACCTTTTCCCCAAACAGATAACATATATTCTGGCTGTTAATCTCGCCCACAATGTCGTTTCCCCATATTTCACGCATAGGTTCCAACACATTGCGCTCAATCGTGGACTTTGTGACGCCCAGTATGACCGCAAGCCCCGGCTTTCCGATTCTTGCTCGGATACGTTTTGGAATCACAAAATAATCCATATATGTCTTGCCGGAACGTGTCGCGCCAGTCTTTATGTTCCATCTGTGATTTGCATTATCGAAAAACTCACGCTGTTTCACGCTGAAGGGCATCAAACCACCCCGCCAATCTCTTTCAACACTTCATCCAGTTTCGCAAGGGCATCTTTCTTCCCGTCCTCCGTCTTGTCGTATCTCTTCAGCAACTCCCTTGCGCATGATATTCTGTCAGACATTGAAACATCCATATCGAACTGGTCTTTTTCCTCTCCCCTCATGACTGATGTGAAAAACCGTAAAACCTCTGAAACGTCTGCAATCCTCTTATCTTCAATCTGTTTTTGCCGCTCTGCTATGTATGCCGAAACAACAGGTTTTGACAAGTTTTCAGCGCCTATCTGCTGTGCGCTTCGTGCTTTATATCCCGCCCGCCTTGCCGCCTCTGTAGCATTGCCGCATTTCAAGTATTCATCTGCAAACGCCTTTTGCTTCGGTGTAAGTCCATCAATCATAATTCCTCATTCATGCCGCGTCTATCAAAAAACTATGGCCCCTGCTAACGATTTTTAATCCGAATCGTTTTCCTCGATAATTTCCTCGCCTTTCGGCCTGTGTCCCATTCTATATTCGTAGAGCGGGCAGTTTTTTATGGTGCAAAGCCGTACTTCGCTTGTCTGGCCAGCGCTACACTCTAAGCACTTCGCCCGTATGGCCTTTATCGGTGTTCTCATTGCCTTTGTTTTCATCGCATTTGTTTTCATCTTTTACTCTCTCCCATTCAGCCGCAAACCATTTCAGCACTTCCACCTGTGAACACGTCCGCAAAAGCTGAACGTCTTTCATGGACATTTCTCCGTTTTTCTTCTTGTACGGCCGCTTCTCTGTCACGGAATACACGGTTATCATGCGGTTTTGTTCTTCGCTGAAAAACTGTGACGTATTCAGCTTGTACCTGATTCCTTTATGTATCAACCCCGTCTGTATCTGCCGGGCGGTGCGGAGGTAGTTCATAATGCCGCCTTTCATGTGGATATACTATCCCTCTATACCACCTTACCACAGTTCTTAAAATTATTTGTACCTTTTTCTGCTGTTCCTTTTGGCTTGTAAAACGGGCAATCCCGAAAGACAAACTCTGTCTTTGACAGACAATTACACCGCCCGTCTTTATGGGCGAAACAGTCTGTATGATAGGTGCATGGGGGTTTTGTTGTTTGGGCGCTCATAATGTATCCCCTCCGTATCTCGTTGCCGCGCTATAGGAATAAGCATCGTTAATGTCCATATCAAGCCACTTAAGCTCAGGCAGGTGCTGACTGATAAAGTCAGACGCGTCTGACTTTGTCTTTCCGTAAAACTTATAACCAAGTGCGTCTGTTATGTCTTGTATCAACCGCTTCTGCTTATCTGTTGGGCGTTCCATTTCATTCATTTTCTTTTCTCCTTATTTTTTCGTCTAACAGATGATAGAACCGCCGCCGGTACGCATAGAAATCCGTCCGGCAACACGCCATCCGTTTTATCTTTTTCAGTTCCCATAACCGCTCTAAACCGTCATAAGAGAGGTTTTCCCGCACGGAAAGCAGTATGTATTCCTCAATCTCTGGCGCGGCTGTGTGTGCCGCAGAGCGCGTCAGGGACGGGTATTCTCCGCGCTGGCAGATGGCTTTCAGCGTGTTGTAGCGGGCCTTGCTTATGCCGTAATCCCGCCATGTGTAATCGCGCATGGGTTTTGGCTTCTCCCGCTTTGACGGAAACTCCATCTCCGCCTGCGTCCATCTCACAGCGTCCCGGCACTCGCTCACCGCTCCCGTGCATCCGGCACAGCGACATGATTGTATGCAGTTGTGGCAGATGCAGGAGCGTGAGTTGCACATTGTTATCCTTGCCTCACTTTATCAATCGCGTCATACGGACTACTGGCATACACAAGGCTCACAATGCCTTTTTTGATATCTCTGACGGAATACAGCCGTTCCTCATGGTAGAATGCTATGTATCCATCAACAACAGTTCTGCCGGAACAGTTCAGCGGATTAAATTCCATCAGGGAATGTGCCATGCGGTCTGTTGACGTTGCGCCTTTGATTCTCATTCTGCATCTTCCTCGCTTTCCTTGTACGGTTCCGGGAGCGGTTGCCATGCGACAACATTGAATTTCACAACGTAAATGTCATAGAACCATTTACCATCATGTGTCTTCATTTTCTCTGTCTTTCTAGTTCCGTCCTCAAATTCCATTGTGACAAGAACATCATCCGACTGTTTTTTCCACATCTCATCGGTCCACCTGTTCGTTCCATACCATTTCGCGAGACAACTGTCGTGTTCTTCCGGCATTCTCTCACTGCACTTTATCCAGCCGCCGTTTTCTTTCTTTTCCAGTTCTGCGGAAAGAGATTCTATAACGTCAACCGCCTCCCTCATTGCTACAGAATAGCTTGGATTCCCGACATTTGCCCACCGCGAATATCTCCGCAACCTTTCCACCAAATCAGCGTATTTGTTATTCATCCTCTTTCACCTCTCATTCACCGCCGCGCGCCTGTTCCATTTTTCAACCACTCTCTTTATCGAACCACTACTAATACCACTACCTACGAAGCTGTCACATTGTATATTTGTTTGGCAGTAACATTCTTCACATATTACCCGTACACCACCATTATCAACGTATAAAACAGCTTTCCCACCGCAAAACGGGCAAGGTTTCAATTCCTCAGACATTGTTCTCACCTTCCTTATCCAACCCAAGCATTTTTTCAATATACGGAACAGCGGATTCCGACTTTGTTTTCATTGCCACGAGTGCCAGCAACGCTTTGTCAAAAGACGGATACACAGTACTTCCCACTGTACCATCGAAATACGGAGCATACCATTCACTTTCCGTAGTCTTAAATATATTCCCATATTTTACAATGTACATATTGTCGAATACTTTATACAAAATACAATCGTTTCTGTATCTTTCATAAATATGGCTTTTGACTTCATGTTCTTCTTCTATCTTTTTTGCTTCCCTTTGATATGCTCCAAACATTTTTTCAATAATGCAATCCCCGTTTGGAGATATACTCTTTGCAACTGGTTTTATACGTTCGATGAATTCATATATCGGTAACATGTTCATACCTCCACATCATTGAAATTTACCTCTGGCAGATTGGCTATTTTTTCAGCATACTTTGCCGCTTCTACATACGTTTGGCTGAAAGCCCATTTTTCAAAAAGGCCACCCAAACAATCCTTAAGAAAACGGGAGTTTTCTTCACATAAAGGGCAAAAAGAACAGGGATAATAATTTTGTGGCAAATACTCGCGCCTTTTTTGAGAATCGTATTCACATAAATAACAATTACAAGACAGCTTTTCCTCACCAAGTATTTCCGTCTTTGTTACGATTCTTTTTTCCTTCATCGTCCGCTGTGCAATCTCGTGCCACATCTCGCGGTGCTTTTCTATGGCTTCCTGCCGTGTAAGTTTCATCACTTCCATCGACCTCCTATCGCAATATCCATATCTTTCCCCAGCGCATAGCCATATTCCCGGTTCGCGCCGCAGGACTTCTCCCAGCCGGAAAGCATATAGATTGCATCGCACAAATCCAGCAGAGAAAAATCAACTTTCATATATTCCTCATAGGATAAACCGTGCGGGAGAATAGCATCTAATTTGCTCGGATTCACAACGCTGTGCCCCTGCTCTAACAGTTCTTTTTCCGCTTTCGCAAACTTCTCCATGTAATCATCTGTTCCGGTTATCGGGCCGGATATGTAGACTCTCATGTTTCACACCTCCCCCGGAATCTCTATCGGGTCGCTGTAAATCATACTGATTGCGGAAACATACTGTTCCATTACCGGGCTGATAAGGCCGTTCTTCGCGCACCGCACCAGCATGGGAAATTCTTTGGAAAATACATTCCGTTTTCCGATAACAAGATAAAATTTTCCTTCCTTTAACCCGCCGCAATAATCTTCTATTTTTATCCATTTTCCACTCATATCAACACACCTTCCCGCCGTGCTTGTACGGCTATCCCATTAATCTTCTCAACATCAGAAAAATCATAGAAAACGCGCAGGCTATCCATTCGTGCAACATATACTTTTCGTTCTCACGGAAATTTTTTATGGCAAATACAACTGTCATTGCAAAGGATATCCACCAGCACACTGTCAGAAAAATATACATCTGCTTCCCTCCTATCTTCTCTCCATCCCGCAGTCAAACAATACGATTATTTTCCGCCCAATACCGAAACGTTGACAATGGCAATCCGCACTTTATGGCAGCTTCCGTTCCTGTTATTTCTTTCCGTTTCCATTTTTCAGACACGGTAAGGAAATTATCGGGAAGCGGTCGGGAAGGTCTTCCAAACCGGACGCCCCTTGCCTTTGCCGCCGCAATCCCCTCGGTCTGCCGCCGTTTGATATTCTCCCGTTCGCTTTGAGCCACAAAGGAAAGAATCTGCAAAACCAAATCAGCAATGAATGTTCCCATCAAATCCTTGCCTTTTCTGGTATCCAAAAGCGGCATATCGATTACAACAATATCAATCCGCTTTTCCTTTGTCAGACACCTCCACTGCTCTTGAATCTCTTCATAGTTCCTGCCCAGACGGTCAATGCTCAAAACATACAGAACATCTCCGGCGTGTAGGCGCCGTACCATTTTTTTATATTCCGGGCGGTTGAAGTCTTTGCCGGATTGCTTGTCCGTGAATATTCTGTCAACTCCCTGCAATTCAAGCGCTATCTGCTGGCGGTCTTCGTTCTGGTCTTTTGCGCTCACTCTTGCGTATCCGTAATTGCTCATTTTTTCATCCCCGCGTCAAACAGCGTTAATTGCTTTGTGCCTTTGCGCTCGTAGTAGTTTGAAACCGCCATGAACATATCGCGGTATAGGCGTTCAAGCAGTTCCCCACGTTTGCGCCATTCCTTCACGGCTTTATTGCCCTCATCTATCAGCGCTTCCCATTCATCATCTGTCAGCTTCTTAGCCCCGTACCGCTTGCACAGTTGCCAAATTGACAGAATAATCTGATAAATTTCTTTTAACTCATTCATCTATAATCTCCTTTCGGTTACGTTGGTTACAGTTCGCGCCATGCCGTTGTAACCTGTTCCGTAACGCAAGAATCCAGTATTTATGCGGCTTTCAAGACACGGTTACGCGGTTACAGAAATTTTCGTAATTTTTCTAACGGGCGGCGCGGTGTGTGTATGTGTGTATGAATAACGGAATATCATATATCAATATTCATCATTCAAAACAAAACATACACTTTTATTTTCCGCAAATAATATCACGTGTAAACCGTTGTAACTCCCGTAACCTGTAACCGGACATAGAATCCAGATATTCCATCAGGGCATTAAAAACGCGCTCCGGCATATATTCCTTGCAGTGTTCGGCTAATTTTGCCGCGTATTCAGCGCGTTTTAAGCCATTAAACGATTTCGCTTCATCAATCTGCATGAAGTCTTTTGTTGTTTGTGACCCATTACGGATATAAGACACACGGTATTTCCCACTAGGGGCAAGAGATATTCCGTTTGGTAGTCTCAAAATCCCCCTCGGCGCGTGCCAAAGAAACATCTTGATTTTCTTCGGCAGGAAGCAACACGTTTCTGGGCTGTAATGGACATCTTCTCCCGAAAACAGGTTGGCATCCAAAACAATATCCTCACCGCCGCAATAATAGAAATTTTCCGAACACCACTTGAAAAAGTTTTCTTTATTGCCGCACCATTCTTTACAAACCGGATACCCACAATTCATCATTGCAAAATAAATATCGTTTATATCCCTCATATTCGCTCCTTTCAATCAAACGGCAATTCCTCTTGTATATCCTCCGGTATCTGAATGAACCCATCCGTACCCGTCACAAGTTCGCCCTGTTCCGGTTCGCCGTCTATTCTCAGCACCACGCACCGCGTAGGCCGGCCATCAATCTTTCGCACCTGAGTTAAGTCTTTTGCTGTGACCTGTAGGAGATTCTGCCGCTTTGCCCAGTTGAGGAACCCTTTGCGGGAGAAACCGCCGCGCTTCATCATTCCGTCAAAGACATTGTTATAGATGGTAGCCCAGCCGTTTTCGATTTTCCCCCAATGCTCGATAGTGTCAGCGTCCTTGTCCTTTGTTCCAAACTTCGCCTGATTCACGTCTATCTCCGACAAAACAAACTGATATGCCCTTTCGTTGTCAGAAAGTTCATTGCGGTCAATCAGCACGCTTTTGGCGGCGTCTATGGAAATATACTGCCCGTCCTCGAAAAGCGCGTCCGTGGCGATTTTATCCGCCGTCAGGATAATGGATATGGCAAGCGCCTGTTTCTGCATCTTTTCATCGTCCTGCATTTGGTCAAGGAATCCCTTGTGCATCTGGCGGATAGCGTCCTCGCCCATGTCTTTTACAATCTGGACAAACTCTTTCCCCGCGAACCCGAAGTTTTTCTTCAAAATCTCTGCGGTTTCGTGCGGATTATCAAATATGTTATTGCCGCACTCCACTTCCAAAATACGGTTGATAGCGCCGCCTTGCGTGACGTATGAAGTCATAGGCCGCTCGCCGTTCGTCAGGATCGCGTTCTTCCAACGGGTTTCGCGGTTCATTCCCAACTCTTTGTTCGACCTACTCTTGCCCTTTCCGGAGCATAAATCGTATACCACGCCCTCAAAATTCTCCCGGATTCTGGCGGACGTTTTGCTGGTATCGTCAAGAATGATAGGCAGGTTGTTTAGCAAGTCCGCGCGGGCTTCCAGTGCAACGTCCGTTGTTTTGAAATCTCCTATATACGCGCTCTCCGCCGGGTTGGCCCACACGGACGCGGCCAGCATCAGCGTGACGGTTTTTCCGCCCTCTGTTTCGCCCCATAAGTCGATTATGAAGGGCAGTCCGCCAACGATAGGGATGATGATACTTGCGAACGATGCCGCCAGCATGAAGCGCGGCTCCAGCCGGCCGGCGGCGCGTATCTGCTTAACGTGATCGAACCATACTTTCCGCGCCCCTTCCTCTCTGATGGATTCAAAAAGCTGTTTGAATCGCGTGTCTCCGTCAAAGATAATGTCGGTGTCATACGGCAGGAAATCATTCTTAATCCAGCCCAACTTACTGCTTGAAAACTGCACGCCTATGTTATCCTCGTTAAGGTTCTCCACGTCCGCCAAATACCGCACAAGCATTTTCGCGTTTTCAGACGTGACAGCTACACCGCGCCCGGAAAGCGCCACAATCTTACTGGCTGATGTGACAATGGTTTTCGGAACCACAAATTCATCCCACCGGCCATTTCGCTTGTAGGCAATCTTGATCTGCTCCTCGCCGGTTTCCAGATTCTTCAGCCGTTCGATGGGCAGAATCGGGTGATAACAGGCTTGTACGTCAAGATTCCCCTTGTCCTGCGCCCACACGCCGCCGTCCTGCGCCACCCATGAACCGCACCGCATTGGTGGGTATTTCCCGGTAAATTCCGTCATATTTTGCAACGGGTCAGGCTTCCGGTTGCGCTCACGCTCCATGCGCTCTATCTGCCGTTTTGACCGCTTATAGGCTTTGACCATCTCCCGGAATTGGATAACCTTGCCTTTGTCTTTGGCGTGTTCCTCCAGCGTCAGCAGGACGCGCGCTCTATGAATTTCGTCCTCATCTGAAAAGACCTCATCTAAGGTTTCCTCGGAATATGTATCCTCCGCGGACATTTCAGCTATCTTTTTCATGCTGTCAAAATTCCCATCCTAAAAGATAAAATAACCGATAACATTTGTACTGCCATTCGTTGTACGCTTCGCACCATTCGTCTGACAGGGGGGCATACAGTTCTTTCATGGCAAGGAATAACAGATTCGTTTCCCGCCGCAGTTCCGCCTTTTCCCGCTCCACTTCCGCCTTGCGCTTCTCCGCCGTCTTTTTGGCCATCATGCGCTGATATTGTCGGCGCTTTTGTGCGAATGATGGTTCCCCATCGTGGCTTTCGTATGTGCCGCCCAGTTCAAGGAACGCTTCGCGGAAAGAAATATGCTCGTATTCCTGCACAAATGTGAATATATCCCCCACCTTTTGGCACCCGAAACAGCAATAATCCTTGTCGTAGATTTTCATTGACGCCTCACGATCCCCGCTGTGGAACGGGCAATGAATGAATCCTGCCCTGTTCGGCATTGGCAGACCGTACCGCGCCAGAATATCCCGCATGGATACGCTTTCTTTGATTTCTTCCCGCGTCACCTGTCAAACTCCCCGCTTTCCAGCCGTTCTTTCAAATCCCGCTTGAGAATTTCATATATCAGCACCGGCGTGGATTCTTCCTTGCAAAAAATCAGTTGCAGACCGTATCTTATCTGCCAAGCCAGCACGGACGCAAGAAACGCGGACGGGTTGAATCTGCTCCGGTATCTTCCTGTCAGAAGGTTTTCCCAGTTCGCATTTTCCACCAGCAGATAGATGTGTGCGCCGTTCTCTTTTGCCCTCTCAAACTCGCCCTGAAAGCGCTTCCTGCTGGCCGTGAAGCATTGTGCTAATTCGTCCAGGTTCATTTTCCTTTCAACTGCCACCGGCACGATGATTTCATGCTCTGAAAGCGCCGGAAAAGCCGTTCCGTCTGGCAGATTGAACATGTACCCATAATCCCCGTATGACAGCGCCTGCCGCTTATATGGGCAAGGGAAACGCTTATAACGCTCCCTCGCCCGCTTCGTGTCCTGTTCTCGTGTGTCCACCAGAATGACCATTGAGCGCAGGCATTCTTCTACGTCAAAATGGTTCATGCGTCACCTCAGAACGGCAATTCCTCATCAATCCCATCCGGGATATTCATAAACCCATCAGGGCCGGCTGCTGCATTGGCAGAATACCCGCCGTTATTCTTCAGCAGTGTATCGGCAGGAATCTGGAATTTCCCGTCCCGGATTTTCTGCGCGTCCGTCAAGCTGTGGCAATTCGTGAAAAAGCCGTGCCGCCCGTTGTAGTCGTATTCCTTATTGTTGAAGATCCCGCCGATCAGCTTTCCTTTCAACTTCTTTTCGTCCCAGTCCCAGTGATAGCCGGGGTTGGAAGATTCAAATGCTTCCATCACGGTCTTAAACCGGCGCTTTGTCCAGTTGTCCTGTTCGGAGCCATCGTCCTTCGGATTGTAAAGACGGTAAGTGCCTTTCCACTTCTTGTCCTCTTGCGTCTGGTTGTCGAAATTCCGTTTAAAAAATCCTGCCTGTTCACCCTCCGCCACATCGAAGGCAATAACCAGCACGTCACTCCCGCCGTTCTTTCCTTCGTCCAGACGGACGTTCACCACGCGCAGGACATATCCGCCAATCGGCAGACGTTCATTGTCCGTATACGCCTTTGTCTCTCCGTATCCGTTCCATGCTTTCATGATTTTCCTCCTTAATATTCTTCCAGCGCCGCAATAACGGCGGTTATATCGTTGTCGATTTCATCCTCTGCAAATGCTCCAAGCGGTGTTTTGGCGGATGACCTGTCCGCATGAGTATGGAAAATATACTTTCCATCACGGCATTCAGCCAAAAGAACCGTTGTCAGCTTGCTTTCCACAACAATCTTGTCCAGCTTTCGCCCATTCGTTCTTATTCTCGTAAAAACCATTCCGTTATCATCGGATATTGTTTCTGAATGAGCAATGAAGATAACTGTAATATCGTCCCTCATGGAAAGCGCATAATCCAAAATGTCATAAATATAGGCTGCTAAGTCCGTCCATTTCCCGTACCCCTGAACCTTGACATTCCGCATTTCCTCCGCGACCATGATTCCGTTCAGCGTGTCTATTACAACGGTCTTGAATTTAAGCCCTGCTTTGTTTTCAGACGCCTTTCCGTCAGGGTCTTTCCCGTTGAGCCACACCAAAAGGCGTTTTACATTTGTCGGATAGTCTGTCGCAGTATAATTAACCTTGTTTTTATACTGGTTTTTCCAGCCCCTCCAACTCAGGCCCTTTTTATCACAGTCGATGTAGTATGTAGTTTCCGGCGGGAGATTCCGCATAGAGGTTGTTTTGCCGGAGCCGGATTCTCCCATAATCGCGATAACTTTAGCCATCATTCCTCCTTATCGAAAACAATATTGTTGACAGACTGCAAAACGATTGTTGACACCAGCGCACACATTGACAGGGAGGATTCATTATAGATGTCCACCAACGCGTTATAAGCGTCTGCGGATATTTTGACCACCTGTGTGCGTGTGACGGGTGCTTTCTTCCTTGCCGGAATATGTATCAGATTATCCATGCCGCCGCCCTCACCGTATCCTCAAACTCTGCCCCTGTTCCAGATGGGCGAAATCGAGCGTTTCCCCGGCTTTCAGCGCGTCCTTGATTCCAGCATTGTCCACCTTCGGCGGCTGGGGGATAAGGAACCGCTCTGGGATATCCGCGCCATCGTCCAGTACCAGCTTTGCGGGGTTTTTCTGGATATTGAAGCTGAACAGCGCCGTTTTGAATTTGACCTTTCCGGTCAATTCCATTGCAGACTGCAAATCACCTTTCATGCGGTCAATGTTATTCAGAAGGGCGCTCTTGCGGCTCTGCAGGCGCTTGATTTCTGCATCTATCCCCTCCGCGTCCCCGGACAGGGAACGGATAACTTTTGCATACCCGTCCGCCTTGTCCTCAATTTCTGCATTGATGGATTCCATCGTATCCGCCAATGCCTGCGGGTCAGTATCAGGGTCGGATGCCATTTCCAGCAGTTCCAGATATTCCCCTGTCAGTTCGTATATATTCGCCATGTGTTCCCTCTCTTTCTGCCTGTTCGTAGGCTTGCATATTTCTTTGTTGGAATGTTCTGTGCCGGGTGAATCCCGGTTCATTGAAATCTGTGTCCTGTTCCGGTCCTATGAAGTGTCTCATGCCATTTTCTCCGGCGGGTCAGTGTCAAGCTGAAAAAAATACTTGCCCTTGTATCTGAAAAAATATTCAACTGGAAATTGTGCCGAAGTTCCTTCTCGTGTAGAAAGGCTTTCACCACAAGCATCTGCAAGCGCATTGATTCCGCTGAAAATATGGACATTTTCGCATCCAATATTACACAGCGTTATCTTGGCTTCCAAGTTCTCCGGAACGCCGGCCGACATTGATTTATAAGAATCACTTAATCCCACAAGTTTTTCCAAAATTTCCTTTGCTTCCATTGCATTTTCCCTTTCTTTTGTGCTATAATAAGCATAAGGATACCATATATTGTGGTTGCTGTTGAAACGGTGCTAATGCTTTGAGCGGCGATGCGCCGTTTCTTCTTTTCTGCTCTCAATCAGGCACAAGGCCAGACCGGAAAACATCATGACTGCGGCGGCGGCGAGGTTGCTGTCTGCGCCGCCAGCGCCGATAATGAGCAGGATGAATCCTATACATCCAAGCATTTATTTCTTACCTCCTCTCCAATAGAGCCAAACAGATGTTACGATAATAAGAACAACCTCTGTCAGAATCGTTGCGGCCACGCCGCACCAAAATGGGTCAATGTACATCCTTTTCACCTCCCTATCTCGCGGCCATCTTTTCCATCTGCTTTCCCAGCTTCTCCGTGTCCCAATAGATAGCCCGTCCGCCGGGAAGCCGTGCCGCGCATTTCTGCCCATCCATGTGGGCGATCTGCATCAGAAATTTACGGGAAAATCCGCACTCTCTGACAAGTTCCGATGTTTTCATGATTTTCCGAGGATACTGCATCACCTCACCTCCCCGCTGTTCCCATGAAGTAGATAATCATTGACAGTATTCCAAATCCGCCAATCGTGGCGATGATTCCCCAGACATAGCCCAGAATCATATCTAGCCGCTTGTCCGTCATGGGGACTTTTTCGTGCCGTTCCAGCCGCCCGGCTTTCAGCACCTTGTCAACGTTCGCTTCTGATTGTTCGATTCCCTTTACGACATCCTCAAATGTCTTTTCCTGTTTTTTCATTTTTTTACCTCCTGTGTTGCCCGGACAGGAGAAATGTGGTATTATTTTCCTGTATCCGGCAAGTCGTGTTTGCTGGTTACGCGCCCTGTCTGATATGCCCGTATCAGGCGGGGCATTTTAAAAAGGAGACTGCAATGAGCAAAATTCCGAGTATTCCGCCGAATATCCCACTTCCAGAGGTTCCAAAGCTAAGCGAAGATGAAATAAAAAGTCTGAAAACGGGTGAAGCAAGTCAAAATCCGGCATTGCAAAAATACGAAAAGCGTATCAAATTGAAAAAGCAACGCGAATCTGCCAAAGAACTTAGAGCCAAAAAAGAGCGGCGTTCTGAGTGGTGGCGTAATAACTGGGTTGCGTTTTTCGCTATGATTTTCGCTTTCATATCTGCGCTTCCTTATATCATCCAAGGAATTTCGACCATACTAAAATTGCTAGGGTTATCGAATTAAGCAGTACGGCCAGTGCAAGCATTGCATATCCAATTTTTGTAGGCTTCATTTTGCCCTCCGTTCAAATACACTTTAAGAAAGGAAACCCTTCCTATGTTTGACATCCATCCGCCTATTCCCGATACCGTCCGCTTAGATGAGATTGACCGCGCCGAAAAAGATGCGGAGCGGGAAGTCACCTATGCGCAGTTGCAGGAATTACGAACCATTTCCCAAAACTCCGAAAAAGAAATTCGTGTCTTGAAAAAGCAGTTGCGAATAGCAAAGGCAGATTCTAAGTCTGCCAGAAAAGAAGCACGCTTTTCAAAAATCACATCCATTATCTCTATCCTGATTGCGCTGGCTTCGTTCCTTTACACTATCTTACCATCGTTGTCTGCATTATTCTGACCGCAACGGTAAGCAGGCTGATTATTATTGATGCTATAGAAAGAGCAATCGCCTGTCGGTTGTTCTTTCTTGCTTCTTTGATGTTTTCCTTAATGCTTTCGTATTCGTCTAGAATATCGTCAAGATCATCCTTCGTTTTCCTCACCTCCCGCCCCAACTCGTTCATCAATTCACGAGTTGAAAAGTTATCCGACGAACGCGCATTTCCGTAAAGTATCTTTTCAATGTCCGAATCATTGACGTTCGCATTATCTAAATGCGCCGTTGGTTTTCCGTTCTCATCATAAGTTATCCTCAATTCCTCACCTCCCACAAATGCTGAGGGCGTTGCCACCGCCGGGCTAAACCAAAGTTTAGGATTTACCAAATAAATCCAGGATAGGCTAATCAATCACCACAAGTACAATGGCTGGGCCGTCTGTTTTAACCGTCATGCTGGCAGATGGCCCGATTGTATTTGTTTCAACGCCCTCACGCCTTTTTAACTCTTCTACCAATTCATAAGTTGAAACGCCGCTTAATTCCATTCTCTTTCACCTCCCTACACTCCTTTGCAGAGATCTTTTACGTATCCCAAGAATAAATCAATTTCTTTATCCGTCCCGTTTCCCAAAAGCGGGAATGTTGCGCAGGTAAGGCTTATTTTTGGTTTTTTCCCTGCCTCCCTAGAAAACTCAACCTTTGTGACGCCCTCTCCGTACACGCGGCCATTGATAAATACTTTGGTGTTTTTCGCCGTACCAGCGATCACAATAGTTGACAGTTCATTAAGACCAGATTCGTTTAATTGCTCTTGAATGAAATCCAAAGTTTGGTTTTGCATTTCTTCCTCCTTCTATTTCCAAACGGTGAAGAACTTCCCCATTAAGCAGTACCGTTAAAGTTAAAGGTTCCTTAGTCGGCTTGCCCCGCTTTGGAGCCTTTTTCTTTTTTTTAGGTGGAAAAATATTCCCCATTCTCTTTCACCTCCCTCACCCAGCGTCCTTTGCGGCAAAATCCATAGGATTTACGCCCAAAAATTCACAAACAAGAAACAACTCCCCTGCCCGCAAGTCTCTATCACGGTCTGCATTAAGCAAACTGTCATAAAGCGAAACATAAGGAATTTTCGTATCACGCGACATTTTTGAGAGGTTAATCCCCTTTTCCTTTACGTATCTGGACAGGTTTTTTGTTGGAGCGTCCATTTTTACACCTCCTTTCGCAAGAATCTTGTGATATTTTCATATTATCGCAAGTTTCTTATAATGTCAATACATTTTTTGAGATTCTTGTGATTTTTTATTGACGTGCCAAAATTACAGTGATATTCTTATGAAAAGGAGGTACTATGATGAAAAACAGCATGGGAGAAATATTAAAAAAATGCAGAACGTCAGCCAAAATAAGCGTAAAAGAAATTTCCGAAACGCTGACAGAAAAGGGGTATAAAGCCTCCGAATCTACAATATATAGTTGGGAAAACGACAACAGTTCACCTTCCCCCGGCGCATTATTAGAAATGTGTAACGTGTACGGTGTACACGATGTTTTAAAAACGTTTGGATATAATGGATACAATAATGATGGAAGCATACGCCTTAACATTCACGAAATTGACTTGATTGAAAAATATCGCGATCTTGATGATTATGGACGCGAAACCATTAACATAATGTTGAACAGGGAATTAGAACGCATAGAAAAAATGCGTAATCAAAAAGAACCAGCGCCAATTATCATAGAAGTATTCCCTACCCGCCGTTATTTGCAGTCTGCGTCTGCCGGATACGGAAATTTCAATGATGATTCTTCTTATGAAATGATGGACTTAGTGAAGCGCCCCCCTGTCGGAACTTCATTTATTATTTCTGTCAATGGTGACAGCATGGAGCCAACATACAGTGACGGAACACTGTTATTCGTTAAGGCACAGGAGCGCGTTGACGTTGGACAGATTGGCTTATTTGTCAAAGCAGGAAATCTATACATTAAAGAATTTGGGAGAGACGGACTTATTTCCCACAATAAAAACGGGAATTATCCTCTGATATATTCTGAAATAGATTCTCCTATTATTACACAGGGGAGAATCATTGGTGTTTGTTCAGATGATTATTTACCACGTAAATAAATTTAATGGGAGGTCATTATGCAATTCTATTTTATTTCAATTTCTATCATTATTTTGATACTGTTGATTGTTCTTATTATTGTTGCAAAAAAACAGGATGTTTCAAATATAACAGAACGGGTGATTTCAGAAAACAAAACGGTAAGAGAAACAATAATACAGCAACAAAAAGTTCAACAAGAATCTATCCTAAATCTTTCTTCGACATTAAAAGATTCTTTCCGAAACATGGAAATTGAACTTTTAAAAAATAATGTGGATGGACAAACAAAAACGCAAGATGTAATATCGAAATCTTTGAAAGAATTGCAGGAAGCAAACGACAGGAGACTTTTGAATATCCAAAATAATGTAAATGAGAAACTGGACAAATCCCTTAATGAACGGCTAGATTCCAGTTTCAAGCAAATAGGAGAGCAACTTTCTGGGCTTTATAAGAGTCTCGGCGAACTACAGGCTCTGTCTTCTGGCGTTTCCGATTTGCAGAAAACTCTATCGAATGTAAAGACAAGGGGGATTTTTGGTGAAATACAACTTAAAAATATTTTGTCAGATGTATTTGATGCTTCTCAATATGCGGAGAATATATCAACCAAACCGAAATCGTCCGATCGTGTGGAATTTGCCATAAAAATACCAGACAAAGAAGATTCCAGAAATTTTATTTACTTGCCAATTGATTCAAAGTTTCCATCAGATATATACAATAAAATTATTGATTCATCAAATAATGCCGACCCTGACGGATTAAAACAAGCAATAAAAGAATTGGAAATACGAATAAAAACAGAGGCAAGAACCATTAGAGATAAATATATTTCTCCACCAAATACCACCGACTTTGCAATCATGTTTCTCCCAACAGAAGGCCTTTATGCGGAAACAATAAGAATTATCGGATTAACAGAATGGTGTCAAAATGAATGTAAAATAGTAATTGCTGGGCCAACTACTTTGATAGCATTGCTAAACAGTTTATCCATCGGATTTAGATACTTAACAGTCAATAAAAATTCAAAGGATATTTTAAATATATTAAGCGCTGTAAAAACCCAATATCAAAAATTCGGCCAGCTAATACTTAAAACACAGAAGAAATTACAAGAAGCGCAATCCGCCGCAGATGACTTGCAAAACAGAAGCGAAATAATTCAAAAACGATTGTCAAAAGTTGAGGCTATGGACGAAATGGATTCCTCTAAATTATTAGGAATACAAGTCCAAGACGAAACTGAATAAAAGCAAAACCGCCCCTGCGCCAACAGGAGCGGCTTGTCAGACCGTATCCCCAACGGGTAATACAGTACGTTCCGAAAATATTGTATCATCCGTTGGGCAGACTTGCAATCAGAACATTTGTTTTGAATTTTGCGGGCCTGTTATTTTTGCGCCCAAAAAAGGAGGATTAGCATGGGAAAATTTAAGAAACGTAAAGACGGACGGTATGCTACCACAGTAATGAACGGCTATAAGCCGGACGGCAGGCCAAATACAATATTCGTGTCCGCCAAAACGGAAAAGCAGTTGCGGGAAAAGGTGCTGGCCGTCCAGATGAGCATTAAGCAGAATCTTGTGGTCAAAACATCGGACACGCCATTGGCAGAGTATGCCAAAAACTGGAAGGACACATACAAAAGCGCGGTCGGCATAAATACAAAGGCTATGTATGACAATATCGTAAACCATTACATTATTCCGTCAATCGGGCATCTGCCGCTGAATCAAATCCGCCGGTCAGATATACAGGGTATGATAAACGATAACCAGACGCACGCGCGGACTTGCGAACAGATAAAAATGACAATAGTGCAGATACTAAACAGCGCCATTGATGACAGCCTTTTGGTGGAAAATGTGGCAAAAAAGGTTGTCCTGCCAAAACGGAAAAAGGCAGAGCGCCGCGCACTGACAGAACAGGAAAAGACGGCCATTAAGACCGCTGATCTGACGGAAACAGAGCGGGCATTCGTGCTGTTTCTGTTCTATACCGGCCTGCGGCGTGGGGAAGCCCTCGCGCTGACAAAGGCGGACATAAACCTAAAGGAAAAGACCGTATCGGTCAATAAAGCGGTGGTATTTGACGTAAACAAAAGCATCGTAAAGGACGGCGCCAAAAGTGACGCGGGGAACCGCACCATTCCACTGCCGGATGCGTTTATCGCCTTTTTAAGACCATTTCTGCGGTCGCTGGATACGTTCTACCTGTTTCCCGGCAAGAACGGCGAAACGTACTCAAAAACGCAGTATGTCCACATGTGGAACAGCATCACAAAAAATCTGAATAATGCCGTCACGTCTGACAGGGAAAAGGCCATAGGCGCGAAACCGATACAGGGATTGACCGCGCATATTTTCCGGCACAACTACTGCACTATGCTCTATTATTCCGGCATCAGCCAAAAGAAAGCTGTGGAGCTGATGGGACACTCTGACCTTAAAATGATAATGGAAGTATACGCCCATCTGGACGAACAAAAAGAGGCGGTAAGAGATAAAATAAATAACGCTATTGCGTTATGATATGCTATAATTCTGCTATAATGGCCCTGGAAAATCCGCCGTATGCTATAAAAATGCTATAACAAAAGCGGCTCAAAAAGCACTATCCGGTACAATAAAAAAATCCCGGAAAACCGCGCAAATACGGGATTTTCCAGGAGTGAAGCACGGGGGATTCGAACCCCCGACAACCTGATTAAAAGTCAGGTGCTCTACCGACTGAGCTAGTGCTCCATAG
>CANQSE010000003.1 GCA_947626405.1 uncultured Acetatifactor sp.
CCTTCCTGCCTGGCGCAAAGTCCTCAAGGCCGCCGCCGCGCTGGTGCTGGCGTGGAACACGCTGGTGCTTCCCCGGGCGGAGATGGCCGCGCTTCTGGCGGATATAAAGCCGGGGGACGAGGTAATTATGCCGGCGTATACCTTTGTGTCCACTGCGGACGCATTTGTCTTAAGGGGAGCGACTCCGGTTTTTGTCGATATAAGGCCGGACACCATGAATATAGATGAAAAGCTGATCGAGGACGCTGTCACGGAAAAGACCAGGGCCATCGTCCCTGTGCATTACGCCGGAGTGGCGTGCGAAATGGATGAGATTATGGAGATTGCCGCGCGGCACGGTCTTATTGTAATTGAGGACGCGGCGCAGGGAATCATGGCGTCATATAAGGGAAAAGCTCTGGGCACCATAGGAGATTTCGGGTGCTTCAGCTTCCACGAGACTAAAAATTACAGTATGGGCGAGGGCGGTGCGCTGCTTATCCGTGACGAAAAATACGTGGAGGATGCCGAGATCATACGTGAAAAGGGAACGAACCGCAGTAAATATTACAGAGGGCAGATCGATAAGTATACATGGGTAAACTTCGGCTCCTCTTATCTTCCGAGCGATATGAACGCGGCGTATCTCTATGCGCAGCTTGAGGTAGCGGATCGGATAAACCAGGCAAGGCTTCTGCTCTGGAATCGCTATTACAGGAATCTTACTCCCCTTGCGGAGGCGGGAAAACTTGAGCTGCCGGCAGTGCCTGAGGGCTGTGTGCACAATGCGCACATGTTTTATGTAAAGACTAAGGATCTGAAGGAAAGGACGGAGTTTATCTCGTTCCTTGATCGGAAAAACATTCATTCCGTGTTTCATTATATTCCTCTGCACAATTCGCCGGCCGGGAAAAAATTCGGACGGTTTCACGGGGAGGACAGGTACACGACCACTGAAAGCGAACGTCTTGCGCGTCTGCCGATGTACTATGGTTTAAAGGAGGAACAGGTAGATTACATATGCGATTCCATAGCGGAATTTTACTCATAGAGGTGAGAGCTGATGAAGAAGACGTCTGAAAAGATATGTATTCTGTCAAAAGGAATACTTATTGTCGGGTTCAGCGTTCAGATTGTCCTGGGACTGTTATGGCTCATTTTAAATTTTACAAAAGTCCGGCAGGCGGAAAGCTGTACCGGATTTCTGTATCCGCTGTTCCTTAAGGCGTTTTCGCAGACGCCGCAGATCCTCTATGCTTTACAGCTTTCCCTGGCGTGTTATGCGGCGTATGTATTTTTAAAACCCTTGCTCCCTGTGGAGAGGTACAAAAAAGTATGGTTCATATCGGCTTTTTTGTCCTTTCCGATGGCGATGCAGTGCCATCTGGCATTGCTCCCGCACTCCTTTATATTTTCTCTGTTTTTGCTTGAGTACGGCATGTGCAGAGATTTTGCAAAGGGAGAAAAAGAGCGCAGACTTCCGTACCTGGCTGCGGCGGGATTTTGCTGGATCGGCATGGCGCTTCTTTTGGAAGAATACAGATGGCTGGGGATTTTTCCCATCGTATGCACCGTGCTTTTTAATGTGGGAAAGCTGCGGAAGGATATCCGGATGTTCGTATGCGGTATTTTGATTTTTGCGGCCGTGTCGGGAATAGCCTTTACCGTGTCCGGACTTGCGTATTCCCAAAAAGAGAGCGGCCGTTCGTTTTGGTTTTCAATGGCGTACCGGATGACATGGCCCACCATATGGCAGGATCACGATGGCTGGAATAAAGAGCTGCTTGATATACTGCCTGAGGATAAAATATGGGATACAGGCACTGAGCCCGAAAGGATGGAATCCGTCCTGCGGCGGGAGCTTGAGGGGGCAGTGGGAAGCGATAATGCGGACGCCTGTTACAGGGAGATGGCGCTATACTCCTGGAGGATAAGAAAATCCCGCATAGCCAGGCAGATGCTGTGGGATCTGTTAATCTACGCAATGCCTCAGGGAGTGCTGAGGCTTCAGCTTGAGGGTGTTGGATATGACTCGTATTCCGGCAGAAATTACGGGATTATGTCGATGGAGCGCCCGCTGCTTACAAGATATTATGTGGACTATAGCTGCTGGTGGTTCGCAGTGTCGATTGCAGTTACGGCAGTGTTTTTGGTATTTTGGAAAATATCCGGAAGAAAGCTTTTTGGCAATGTTAATCTGTCCGGACTGGCGGCGTATGCGGTACCTACGTGTGCTGTTTTGGTTTGTTATGTGATGAGAGGGGCCGGAATCGCGGATTACAGGCTGACCGTGGCTATATCGGCGGCGTGGTGCGTGCCCGCGCTCTTTTGTCTTGGAAAGGATGCAGCTTGATTTTATGGTGCAGATACTTATTCTGGCGGTGCTTACGCTGGCGGCTCCGATATTGGCGGGTCAGGTTTTGCACGGCGTCTTGGGCGGGCGTAAGCGGAACGCCGTCGTATTTGAATGGATAAGCGGACAGATTATATTGTGGGCAGGCTTTCTTTTTGTCTGTGTTCCCATGATACTTGCAGAAAGGGATTTCAGGGATGTGGTTGTTCTCTTTTCGGGGTACATGGGAGCGGTGGCTATTTTTGGAGTGGCTCTGCGGCTGCGCGGTATTGGGCGTAGAGACGCATCTTTTCAGGAAAACAAAGAGAAGGACCCCGTAGCGGTCTTTTTATGGATATGTGTGATAGCGCTGATAATGGTTCAGATGTTTTCTGCACTGACTCTTGTTTACGCGGATGGGGACGACGCGTATTATGTGGCCGTCTCCGTGAGCACGGAAAGTTCAAAC
Organism: uncultured Acetatifactor sp.; assembly: GCA_947626405.1. Classification (GTDB taxonomy): domain Bacteria; phylum Bacillota; class Clostridia; order Lachnospirales; family Lachnospiraceae; genus Acetatifactor. The sequence goes on from CANQSE010000003.1 coordinate 2,781, forward strand.
CGGATGTATGCGCACCTGGTATACACGGGAGGCCCTGCTGCTGAGATGGACGTAAGGCACTGTCTGGCGCCTATGCCGGTATGGGTGGCGTATCTTGCGAGAGTCTGCGGGATACGGACGGTGATAATGGCAAAAACGGTTCTTCCGGTAGTGCTGATCCTGATGAGCCATGCCGTATATTTTCTGCTTGGACAAAGGCTGTTTTCGGACAGCGGGCGAAAACATGCGCTTTTTATGCTGGTGATTCAGATTCTTGTGATTTTCGGAGGTTATTCCATTTACAGCGCACAGAATTTCCTGCTTGTGAGAACGTCGCAGGGGAAGGCAATACTGGCAAATATTGTGCTTCCGTTTCTGCTTTTGCTTTTTTTGATGCTTGCGGAGCAGATGGAAGAAGGGAAAAAGCCGGATTTTCGTCTGTGGATAATGGTGGGACTTTCAATGATTTGCGGATGTCTGTGCAGTACGCAAGGTACTCTGCTGACATGTATTTTTCTGATGGCGGCGGGAATCTGTATGGCGGCGTGCTTTCGCAGGTGGAACATATTCGTGTGGACAACAGGGTGCTGTCTGGTGCCTGTGGGGATGTTGGCTCTGTATTTTATGCTGAGCTGACGGGAGGGCAAAGGACATGAGAATTGTGTTTCAGACATTTGAAAACTATATGGGAACGGGGCTGGTCGTCTCATGGTTCCTGATTTCGGCGGTCTACCTTTTTTACTGTGAAAAACGGAAATCGCGGAGGATTATTTTCGTTTACATGCCTTTAGCTGTTCTTCTTTTATTTTTTAATCCCCTGTGTTCGGCTTTGTTTTTACGTATGGCCGAAGACGAAATCTACTATAGGATTTTGTGGCTGCTTCCCGTGTTGGCCGGCATTGCGTACACTGTCTGCCATATCTACAGCCATACTGAGGGAAAGCGGCGGATGGTATTTGTGTTCTGCGCCGTGGCCGTCATCGCTTTTTCCGGTAAATTCGTGTATGACAGTCCCTATTTTTCCAAGGCGGAAAACAGTTATCATGTCCCTGACAGTGTAGTGCATATCTGCGATGCGATCGTTGTGCCGGGGCGGGAAGTGATGGCGGCATTTCCTCTTGAAATGGTGCAGTATGTGAGACAGTATACGGCGCTTGTCTGTATGCCGTACGGAAGGGAAGTGCTGACGGGGTTTTACAATCCGCTTCAGGCCGCCATGGAGGAGGACACCGTGGATCTGGCCGAACTGCTTCCCATGGCAAGAGCGTATAAATGCCATTACCTGGTTTTTGGTGCAGAGCAGGATTTCACTGAGGAGCCCGCCGGACTGGGACTGGAAGTGTTCCTGGAGACAGATGGGTATACTGTGTACAGGGACACTGCAATTGAGCTTATAGTACCGCAGATGTGACCGATCAGGGATCGTCGTAATAGGTAAGTGCGTAGATCAGACGATCGGCCATAAGCTCACGCCCCCTGGAATTAAGATGGATATTGTCGTTTTCCTCAAGACATTCAGGCGCGTCGTCTTCCGTTATCGTTCCGTACAGGTTGTCCACAAATGTCACGTTTCTTTCGGAACAGGACATACAAAGTGAGAGGCAGTAGCTTGACAGGTGTCCCGACATGCCCCCTCCGTAAATCTTTTTATCACTGCTGACCAGATTGCCGTCGTTGTCGATGCCGTAGGCGTATGCGGGAGACATGACGATGATGCGCAGGTGAGGGTAAGCGTTTTGAAGAACTTCAATGCTTGCTTCTATGTTTCCGGTGAATGTCTGCAGATCGATGGGATTGTCGGAATTATATATGTTACTTCCCATCAGGTAATCCGTACCGTCATACATAAACACCACCGTATCTACCGTGTTCATGTCAATGGTTGACAATGTTTTGTATACTCTTTCCGCTTCCGGAGGAGCATCCTCGCCCATCTGTTTAAGACCGTCCTCAAAGTAAAAATCGATAACGTCGGTGACAGTCAGGACACAGAGCCAATATGGGGTGTAGGCATCCATAGGCTTTGAATCCGCCCTGAAATGTTCCCGGATGGTCGCCGTATAGCTGCCCGACACGCCGCAGTTTATCACGTTTGCCCCTGTGCGTTCTGCAATCATGTTGACCAGGCCGTCTTCTGAATCCTGCGCGTCGGTGAGAGGGTAATTTCCAAGGAAAAGAATTGTTGAGTCTTTTGTGTTTTTTGTTGCGGCAGGCATGCCCTCGCTATCCACAAGCGGGACGATGACGTCATATGTCTCGGGCTCGTAAACGCCCGCACCGTCACTGAAGAACTCCTCCTGCGATATAAAATGTCTTAAATTTGCAATACGGTATACGACAATGCCGATCAATGCGACAAACACTGCAAGCAGCGCCAGGTGCATTGCGGTGTGCAGGTGATAACGCGCAAAAATGCTGCGGTTGCTGCGGTTTTGAGAGGAATTACCGGTATTATCCTCCGGCGGGACATCGCCAGGGTTATTTTCCGGCGCGTCGTCATAATTATTCTCCAGCATGTTATTATCAAGATCTATGATCTCGACATCCGGAATCTTTGTGCGCGAATTTGCAGCATCGTTAGAAGCTGAAGTCCGATTTTTTTTCATATATTTTAAACCTCGTTCCGTAAAATCTCTTTCTGTAAAATCTTTTCTTAAAATCTTTTTCTGTTCCTGTGTATTGTTGTATTGTTCCGTGTATTGCTTTCATTTTACTATTATAGATTTTGAAAGTCCATATTATTAATCAGTTTTAAAATAATTTAAGAAATTATGAAGAAATGCCCTTAATGCTTGAAGATACCTGATTTGAATGATATAATGTTACAAAAATGTTAAGTCGGGTGAAAGAAGATAAATTCATTCAGCTTTTGCGAAATGATGAAGGGAATGAAAAGGTTATGAAAAAATTTTTTGGCCGTTCAGGGAGAGAAATACCGAGGGGCAAAGACATATCAAATTGGGAAGAATATGATATTGAAGGCATGGATTGGGAGGATGCAGAACATTGGGAGGAAGCGTCCCCTGAATCAGAGGAGCAGCCCGAAGAAATAGAGTATACGGAGGATGCGGAGGACGCAGAATATTGGGAGGAAGCGTTCCCTGAATCAGAGGAGCAGCTCGAAGAAATAGAGTATGCGGAGAATGCGGAGGATGCAGAGGATGCGAATTATTGGGAGGAAGCGTTCCCTGCATCAGAGGAGCAGCTCGAAGAAATAGAGTATACGGAGAATGCGGAGGATGCAGAGGATGCGAATTATTGGGAGGAAGCGTCCCCTGCATCAGAGGAGCAGCCCGAAGAAATAGAGTATACGGAGGACACAGAGGATGCGAATTATTGGGAGGATGCGTCCCCTGCATCAGAGGAGCAGCTCGAAGAAACAGAGTATGCGGAGGATGCAGAGGACACAGAGGATGCAAATTATTGGGAGGATGCGTCCCCTGCATCAGAGGAGCAGCCCGAAGAAACAGAGTATGCGGAGGATGCAGAGGACGCAGAGGATGCGAATTATTGGGAGGATGCGTCCCCTGCATCAGATGAACAAACCGAAGAAGCATGGTATGCGGATTATTCGGATGCCGGTAATAAAAACAATGTGAAAACTCCGCCCGCCGGAAGGACTGCGCAGGGTAAAAAGAAGAAATCTTTCCACATGGATCTGATGGACAAACTCATTTTGGGAATGGGTGTGGCCGTATTGCTTCTTGCCGCTGTCATAGGCGGATTATACATCAGTTCGAGGCTGAGGACGGACAGCGTAACAGTCATGGCAAGCGTGGGAAATCAGCTCGAAAATATCCACATAATCGGAGAAAAGGGACTTACGGCCGTTGCCAACGCACGCATTTCAAAGCTTGCGCTGCAGGAGACTGTCGATGAAAGCAATCAGGAGCCGGAAGACGATGAAGACGAAACGGACGATCCGGGGTACAATGAGGAGGAGTACCGCAGGGATGTTCAGGTTGTTATGGAGTTTGTATCCATACAGAAGGACCTTAAGATCAAATTTGTAAACGAAAAGACAAAAAAGCTTATTGCCAACGTCCCATTTGTGGTATCTGTGTCCGGTCCGGACGGCGGCAGCTTAACCTGGTCCGACGACGACATGGATGGCATCATTTACAAAAAAGATATTGCTCCCGGTAACTACAGTGTGAAGCTTAAAGAGCTGACTGATAAAAAGTACGCCAGCTATACCCTTTCCTCCATGGCAAGAACAGTGGATGTGAAAAAAGAAATCGCCTACAAGAAAGTGGAGGTCGCAAACGAGATAAAGTCCGAGGATGAGGTTGACGCCAAGGCGGAAGATACAATGAAAAACGATACCGTTGTGGAATCGACACTGCAGGATACAGTGGGATGGGTGGAAAGCACCGTAAAGGACGGCGTCTACAGCGAGGTCCCAAAGAGTGCGATACCTAATCCCGAGACTGTCATAAACAAAAAATATTTTGCAAACGCTTCTGCGGTATCTTCGGGGGATATTGATAAGCCGCTCACCAAGGGGAAAATTACGCTGCAGCCCGCTGCGCTTTCTGTGGTTACGGGGGGTACTGTTTACGCCCAGGCTGATGTATCGGATTTTTCGGCCGGAAAAGAGCTTGTGTATTCTGTGACAGGCGGAAACGGAGCCGTAAACGCCGGAATCGACAGCACGGGCAAGGTAACGGTCACGGGTCTTAAGGATGGGACGGTTCCCCTTACCGTGACGGTAAATTATAAGGATGGCGGCACGGCGGAAACGGCTGCCACGGCGGTCCTGAATGTGACGGTGACGCCGCCTAAGACGCTCAGCCTTGACAGAACAACGGCGGTAGTCTATATCGGTGAACCGCTTGTGTTAAATGCTGTGGTTCCTGAAACCGTTGCGCCCGATATCAGAGTGTCGTCGCAGGACGAATCCGTAGCCACTGTTTCGGTGAATCAGACAAAGATCACGGTGGACGGCAAAAAGGCAGGAGGAACCACAAAGATTACCGTTAATCTTGTGGAAAACAATATTGTTACCGCAACCGTGGAATGTATTGTGGCCGTTGCGGAAAATCCGAAAAATGACACCGTAAGCAAGCTTACGGATGTTGATAACAATCAACTTTACATACTGGAGAACGGGGAATACAGAGAAGCCGTTTACGCTGACTATTTTGTGGAAAGCAATGTGTTTTATGTAAAAACCGAGGAGCTGTACACCGGCTGGCAGACAATTGACGGTAAGGTTTATTATTATACCAACGATGGGAAATATGTCACCGGCGAACAGGTGATTCAGGGCGCAAAATACAATTTCGCCAGCGACGGGTCACTCGTGACCGGACAGGGTACCGGAATCATGGGAATTGACGTGTCAAAGTGGAACGGTAAAATTGACTGGAACGCGGTTAAAAATTCGGGAGTGAATTACGCAATCATCCGCTGCGGTTACAGAGGATCCTCCGCCGGAAGCCTCATAGAGGACCCCAAATATGTTGATAATATAAAAGGGGCGACGGCGGCAGGTATTAATGTGGGCGTTTATTTCTTCACACAGGCCATCGACGAGAGGGAAGCCGTGGAGGAGGCATCCATGGTGCTGGAGCTTGTAAAAAATTACAGGATTTCCTACCCGATTTTCCTGGATGTGGAATCCAGCGGCGGACGCGCGGATTCAATTGACGTGCAGACGAGGACGGCGGTGTGCAGGGCTTTCTGTCAGACCATCCAGAACGCCGGTTATACGGCGGGGATTTATGCCAATAAGAACTGGCTGGAAAATAAGATAGACGCGGGTGCGCTGAGCGCCTACAAGATCTGGCTGGCACAGTATGCCGCGGCTCCCACCTACACGGGACGGTACGATATGTGGCAGTACCGCTCAACCGGCACGGTGGGAGGTATCAGCGGAAACGTGGATATGAACCTGAGTTATCTTGGGTATTGACAAAATGTATCTGGAAAAACATTCCGGTATATGATATAGTATGTCTCAGGAAAGAGTACCAGGGAGGATGGGATGAGAACTTATCTTGTGACGGGAGGCGCCGGATTTATCGGCTCAAACTACATTCATTACATGTTTGGAAAATACGGGGATCAGATCCGCATCATAAATGTGGACGCTCTGACTTACGCGGGCAATCTCGAGAACCTGAGGGACGTCGAGAACAGGGATAATTACACGTTTATTCGTGCCAATATCTGCGATAAGGATGCAATCTCCCGAATATTTGCGGAAAACGATATCGACAGAGTAGTGCATTTTGCGGCGGAGAGCCATGTGGACAGGAGCATAAGGACGCCAGAGGTGTTCGTGCAGACTAATGTGCTCGGGACGGCCGTCATGCTCAACTGCGCAAAGGCCGCCTGGGAGCTGCCGGACGGCAGCTTTAAAAAGGACAGGAAATTTCTTCACGTTTCAACCGACGAGGTCTACGGCTCGCTGCCCGAGGACGATACGGCTTTCTTTTATGAGACTACGCCCTACGACCCGCACAGCCCGTATTCGGCGAGCAAGGCTTCGTCGGACATGCTGGTAAAATCATACATGGATACATACCGTTTCCCGGCTAATATAACGAACTGCTCCAACAACTACGGACCGTACCAGTTTCCGGAAAAGCTTATTCCGCTTATCATAAACAACGCGATTCAGGGAAAGAGTCTTCCTGTCTACGGCGACGGAAAGAATGTGCGCGACTGGCTGTACGTAGAGGATCATGCAAAGGCTATCGATATGGTTCAGGAGCAGGGAAGGCTTTTCGAGACGTACAATATCGGCGGCCATAACGAGAAGCAGAATATCGAGATTATCCATATCATACTCGATACCCTGAGGGAGATGCTTCCGGACGACGATCCGAGGAAAGCCCACATAAACGAAGGCCTGATACGCTATGTGGAGGACAGAAAGGGCCATGACAGGCGTTATGCCATAGCGCCGGACAAGATCCGCAGAGAGCTCGGCTGGGAGCCGGAAACGATGTTTAAAGATGGGATCCGAAAGACCATAAAGTGGTTTTTTGAAAACGAAGAATGGATGAAAAATGTGACAAGCGGGGATTATCAGAAATACTATTCAGAGATGTACGAGAAATAGAAAGCAGGAGTTAAAAATGGGAACGATTTGCGTCGTTCCCATTCGGTGTGTTTAAAAAGGACAAGAAGGCAGGTGGAAAAATGAAGGGAATAATACTGGCAGGAGGATCCGGTACAAGGCTTTATCCGTTGACGAAAGCCGTTTCGAAGCAGATTATGCCCGTGTATGACAAGCCCATGATCTATTATCCGCTTTCAACGCTTATGCTGGCCGGTATACGTCAGATCCTGATTATATCTACTCCAAGGGATCTTCCGGTTTTTGAAGAACTGCTGGAAGACGGCAGCCAGCTTGGCATGGAGCTGTCTTATGCGGTGCAGGAATATCCCAGGGGGCTTGCTGACGCTTTTATTATCGGAGAAAAATTTATCGGAAGCGATTCGGCTGCGCTTGTTCTGGGGGATAATATTTTCTACGGACAGAGCTTTTCAAAAGTGCTGAGGGAGGTTGCGGCCCGTGAGAGCGGGGCCACTATTTTCGGGTATTATGTGAGAGATCCGAGGGAATACGGCGTCGTGGAGTTTGACGAAAACGGAAGGGCTGTATCTATCGAGGAAAAGCCGGAGCATCCAAAGAGCAACTACGCTGTGCCTGGTCTTTATTTTTATGACAACGATGTGGTTGAGATTGCAAAGAACGTGAAGCCCTCCGCCAGAGGAGAGATCGAGATCACATCTGTGAACAACGAATATCTGCGCAGGGGAACGCTGCGCGTGGAGCCGCTGGGGCGCGGTTTTGCATGGCTCGACACAGGAAGCCATGACGCGCTGCTTGATGCGGCGGATTTTGTCGCGGCATTTCAGAAGCGTCAGGGGCTGTACATCTCATGTATAGAGGAGATCGCGTACAAGCAGGGATTTATTGACAGGGAGCGGCTGCTCAAGCTTGCGGAGCCGCTGATGAAAACCAATTACGGAAAATATCTTGTAGAGGTAGCAAATGGACTCTAAATTGCGCAGAAGGGCGGTTATCGTTTCACTTTTGGCGGTCCTTATAATATCGGCCGTCGTGCTGTATGCGAATACACTTGCCGGGCGCTCCTCTGACGCCGTGCAGCCGTCGCCGTCCTACTCTCCGGCCGACGGCGGTTCTGACAATAAAGAGACGGAGAGCACTGTGCGCCCGGGGCAGATCGGGGATGACCTCAGGGGATTTTTAAATGACGCGTCGTTTTTTGACCCGGAGGTAAATCCTGTCCTTGAGGCGGCAAAAGACGCGGCGTTTCGTCTTTCGCTTGTAGTCACATCGGTTGAAAAGGATCTCAGGATTCAGATTGTGGACTCCGGCGGTGATCCTGTTACGGGAGAGAGTTTTTTTGTGGAGCTTGAGGGTGTCGGGGAGTACAAGGATCTTGACAGGGACGGCGTCATCTACATTGGAAATCTTGCCTCCGGTGATTATTATGTAAAGCTTAAGCCGATTGAAGGCTACAGGGTCCCGAACAACCCGACCAGGGTTTATGTCAAGGAAAAGGTGGAATATGTGGCGATTGATGATATTTCGCTCCTGATCAAAACGGAGAGCGAGATCGACGCCAATGTGGAGGACACCGCTGTCACGGAAGCGCGTGAGGATGCGGACAGGACCGAGATCACAAAGCTGCAGAGCGTGTCGGGGGGATCAAGGATCGGGATCGACGTGTCCAAATGGAACGGGGACATAGACTGGGACAAGGTGCGCAGGGAGGGCGTGGAGTTTGCCATTGTCAGGGCAGGATACAGGGGTTCGTCAACGGGAAGCCTTGTAGAGGATCCGAAGTTTGCGGATAATATGAAAGGAGCCGCAGCCAGCGGAATCGGCGTGGGAGTTTATTTTTTCACACAGGCGGTCAGCGAGGTTGAGGCTGTGGAGGAGGCGTCAGCGGTCATAAGGCTTATAAGGGAGTACAATCTTGATTACCCTGTCTTCATAGACACGGAAGGAGCGGGCGGAAACGGCAGGGCCGACGGACTCGATCCCGAGACGCGGACGCTGGTATGCGAGGCGTTCTGCCGCACGGTTGAAAACGCGGGATATACGGCGGGCATCTACGCCAGCAGGAACTGGTACAATAACAGGCTTAACACGGACAGGCTGGACGATTACTTTATCTGGCTTGCGGAATATCGCGACATACCGCTCTATCAGGGATATTACAGTATGTGGCAGTATACTTCAAAGGGACGCATAGACGGCATCACAGGCGACGTTGACATGGATATTTTTTACAGCCGTTGATATTTTACAAAAAGGAGATACTGAAAATGGGGAAAATAATGGTGGAGGACTGTGGAATTGAGGGTCTGAAGGTCATCACTCCGCAGGTTCATGGGGATGCCAGGGGATATTTTATGGAAACCTATCACTATGAGGCGTATAAGGAAGCGGGAATATCGGACATATTTGTCCAGGACAATCAGTCGTCTTCCAGGCGCGGCGTTTTGAGGGGACTGCACTTTCAGATACAGCATCCCCAGGCAAAGCTGGTGCGTGTGATAAGGGGAGAGGTGTTTGACGTCGCGGTGGATCTGCGCCCCGAATCAGCCACCTACGGCAAGTGGTACGGCGTAATCCTCTCTGAAGAAAACAAGAAGCAGTTTTATGTTCCCAGGCGTTTTGCGCACGGTTTTCTCGTGCTGTCAGAAGAAGCCGAGTTTTGTTATAAATGCACGGAATTTTATCGCCCGGGAGACGAGGGCGGAATCCTCTATAACGATCCGGGAGTTGGAGTGGAATGGCCCATACCTGAGGGAATGGAGCTGATTTTGTCCGAGCGCGATACAAAATGGGGCGGAATAGACAGTCTGAGCAGATAAAACGGAAGGTTGCGGGGAAATGAAAATAAGCAAAAAAGGCGGGATCACCATATTTTCCCTGGTAGGTCTGCTTATGGCGGTTGTTGTCATAGTGCACCAGAACAGGGGGCCATCGGCGGATCCAACCGAGGAGCTGATCAAAAAAATAATTACCTGCACGGTGATTTTTTTGTCATGCGTGATTTTTGCCGTCGGATATGAAAAATTTACGACTCTGCCGGTGGAGCTGTATCAGAACAGGCGCTTAATCTGGAAGCTGGCAAAAAACGATTTCCGCAAGCGTTATGCCGGCTCTTACATGGGAGCGGTATGGGCCATGGCCCAGCCTGTTGTCACTGTCGGGATGTATTACGTGGTGTTTGACGTCATTATGAAGACGGGGGGAAGGGGCAGCTCCGGCGTACCCTTTGTGCTTTTTCTGACGGCAGGGCTCGTGCCGTGGTTCTTTTTCAGCGAAGCGCTTAATAACGGTACAAACGCTATGCTGGAATACAACTACCTTGTTAAAAAAGTTGTGTTTAAGATAAGCGTGCTCCCGATTATAAAAATTATCGCGGCGACATTTATTCACGCCTTTTTCGTATGCGTCATGCTGATTGTGGCGGCGTTTTACGGATATTATCCCACCGTGTACACGCTTCAGATATTTTATTACAGCGCCTGCCTTTTTATATTTGTGCTGGCGTTGTGTTACAGCACATGCTCCATCGTGGTGTTTTTCAGGGATCTTAGTCAGATTATCGGAATCGCGCTTCAGATTGGGATGTGGGCGACCCCGATTCTGTGGGATATAAATTCGCTTGACGCAAAATGGGTCATTTTACTTAAGCTAAATCCCATGGTATATATTGTAAACGGCTACCGCAGCGCCGTTTACGAGAGGGAATGGTTTTTTTCGGATTTCTTTTCCACTTTGTATTTCTGGATTATCACAGTGGTACTTTTTGGAATCGGCGCGGCGGTGTTTAAGAGGCTTAAGGTACACTTCGCGGATGTGCTGTGAGAAAGGCAGAGGCGAGTATGGAAGCAAAGCAGATCAGTATACGGGAGATACCTGTCCCTGTCATAGAAGTAAAAAATGTTGTTAAGATTTACAAGCTCTACGACAGGCCAAAGGACAGACTTAAGGAGGCGCTGGGGCTTGGAAAAAAACAGAAGCACAAGCTTCATTATGCGCTTAACGGCGTCAGCATGAGCATAAACAGGGGAGAGACGGTGGGAATCATCGGAACGAACGGTTCCGGAAAATCCACGCTTTTAAAGATTATCACCGGCGTGCTGCATCCAACTGACGGGGAAGTGTATGTGGACGGCAGGATATCGGCGCTTCTGGAGCTCGGCGCAGGGTTCAATCAGGAGTACAACGGTATAGAAAATGTGTATTTAAACGGCACGATGATGGGATTTTCCGAAAAGGAGATTGAAAGCAGGATGCCGGATATTCTCGAATTTGCGGATATCGGCGATTATGTCTATCAGCCTGTTAAGACTTATTCAAGCGGCATGTTTGTGCGTCTGGCCTTTGCTGTGGCCATAAACATTGATCCTGAAATTCTGATTGTCGATGAGGCTTTGTCGGTGGGTGATGTCTTTTTTCAGGCGAAATGTTATCACAAATTTGAAGAATTTAAAAAGCTGGGAAAAACTATCGTATTTGTGAGTCATGACCTCAGCAGCATCAGCAAGTATTGCGACAGGGTATTTCTTTTAAACAAGGGCACGATGCTTGGAGAGGGAAAGCCTAAAGCCATGATTGACGCCTATAAACGCGTGCTGGTGGGGCAGTATGAGCTGCCCGAACAAAACGGAGAAAATGATATTTCGGGTGATGCCTCACTGTCCTTTGCCATAAACCCTGAGCTTTTGGAGTACGGTACAAAGCAGGCCCAAATTGTGGAGTATTATATTACGGACGACAGGGGAGTGCGTACAACTGCGGTTATAAAGGGAAGCGAGTTTACACTGCACATGAAGGTGAAGTTTTATGAGTCTCTCCCTGCGCCTGTTTTTGCATTTTCATTTAAGAATGTGCGCGGTACGGAGATCACGGGCACAAATTCGATGATCGAAAAGGCATTTTTGGAGAGCGTGGAGGCGGGACAGGTAAAGGACGTGACTTTTACTCAGCAAATGAGCCTTCAGGGGGGAGAGTATCTGCTGTCGATGGGAGTTACCGGGTATGAGGGAGATACCTTTCAGGTTTATCACCGGCTCTACGACGCCATGGACATAACGGTGGTTTCCGACAAGGACACGGTAGGCTATTATGATATGGATTCACAGATCAGTGTAACGGACGGCACATGGAGCGGCGGGACTGACGACGGTCACGGCGGAGAGGGAAGGTAATGACGGAGGAGATCGGCAAGGTTAAACTTGACTACGGTAAATATTCCGGAGAGGATTATTACAGCGACGGAAGCGTTGAGGACGAGCTGCTTGAGATCGTCAGAAAAGTGCAGCCTGCGGATTACGGACGTGTCATCGAAGAACGCAGAAGCTGGCCGGTTCTGTATCATCTGTCGCCCCTGCGGGAGAATATTGTGGACTGGCTGCCTATAGGGGCGTCTCACAGGGTGCTGGAGGTGGGAAGCGGCTGCGGTGCAATTACGGGGGCTCTTTCCCGCAAGGCGGGCAGCGTGACATGTGTTGACCTGTCAAAAAAGAGAAGTCTCATCAATGCCTACAGACACAGCGGATGCGAAAACATTACAATACATGTGGGAAATTTTAAGGATATTGAGCCTGATCTGCCTGCGGATTACGATTTTATCTGCCTGATCGGAGTATTTGAGTACGGACGTGCGTACATCGGAGGAGACAGGCCGTATGAGGAATTTCTCAAGATCATAAAAAGGCATCTTAAGCCCGGGGGAAGGATCATAATAGCTATTGAAAATCGTTACGGACTGAAATATTTCGCGGGCTGCAGCGAGGATCATCTTGGCACGTATTTTTCGGGTATTGAGAATTACAGTGACAGTGACGTGGTGCGTACCTTTGGGCGGGCGGGACTTGAAAAAATTTTTAACGCCTGTGAAATTACGGAGTATTCTTTTTATTATCCCTATCCGGATTACAAATTTATGACAACTCTCTACAGTGACAGCCGTCTTCCGGCAAAGGGGGAGCTCTCCGATAATCTTAGGAATTTTGACAGGGACAGGATGCTTTTGTTTGACGAAAGGAGCGCCTTTGACGGCATAACTGAGGAAGGGCTTTTTCCCGTATTTTCAAATTCATATCTTGCGGTGATAGGGGAGCCCTTTGAGACCGAATACGTCAAATATTCAAACGACAGGGCGGCGCAGTTTGGAATACGCACCGTAATATGCCGGGACAAAAAAGGCGGACATAAGGTAAAAAAATACCCTCTCGCGCAGGAGGCTCAGGAGCACGTAAGGGAAATGCAGTTTGCCTGTGAAAGCCTTAAGAAAAAATACGAAGGAGGCTTTCTTAATGTCGCGGATTGCAGCCTTTCAGAGGAGGACGGTGTCGTTTGTGCCGAGTTTGAATATGTACACGGCCGCCCGCTGTCAGAGCTGTTTGACGAGTGCCTTGAGAGAGGGGACAGTGAGGGCTTTCTTAAGCTTTTCAGAGAGTATATGAGGCGTATTGACTATAACGGTGATTTTCCCGCTTCGGATTATGATCTGATATTTTCAAATATTCTGGCGGATGGGGATATATGGACGCTTATAGATTACGAGTGGACCTTTGGAAAGCCGATTGCATCGAGGGAGATTGCTTTCAGGGCTGTCTGCTGCTATATGATGGAGAGATCGGGGCGCAGTGTGCCGGAGGCTGACATAATTTTTGAGGAGCTTGGCATAACGCCTGAGGAGGCAGAAAAATATAGAGAGCGCGAGAGGGAATTTCAGCAGTTTGTAACGGAAAATCGGCTTGCAATGGGACAGATCAGGGATCTTATCGGCTGCAGGGTGATGACGCCCTTAAAATGGCTCGGAAGGCATCGCGACTCTGAACAGGTTGAGAGAGTGCAGATATACGAGGACAGGGGACGCGGCTTTAACGAGGAGGAATCGTATTTTGCGCGTGATGCTTACCAGGGCGAGGACCTCATTGAGCTTGATATTAAAACAGACGCACAGGTAAGAGCGGTTCGTATAGATCCGTCGTTTGACTGCTGTGTCGTGAGAATACGTGAGCTTACCTTTAACGGGGAGAGGATTCCCGTAAACAGGAAGACATTTTCGTCAAACGGAAAAATATTTAACAAAGGTGAGTCGCGAGGCGGGGACGGAGTGATAAGCATCGTATTTCCGACAGAGGATCCCAATATCAGCCTGTGTCTTGAGCGGCTTGAAAGACATGATGAAAACAGACTGCATGTGAACATGGAAATCATCAGGCTGTCCAGCGAAATTGCAGGGGATATTGCGGGTACCGCTGATGATAAAAGGCGTTTCGGACGTCGTTAAGGAGCATGGCTTGAACATAAAAAGAAGAATCAGGGAAGCGCTGACCGAAAATGAAAACAGAAAATACCGCCGTCTGCTTGATATGGTAAAGGTTTCATATCCGCAGTGGGCGGAGGAGACGGAAAAGCGCGCAAAGGACCCGGATGCGCAGACGCCCAATGACGGGGAAGATTACATCCTTATCTGCGCCTCAGTGGGAAAACTCCACAGTGATGCAAAAATAAATATCGAAAGTTATTTTATGACTCATCCCGAGGCGCAAATTCTTTACGGGGACGAGGATGTCTGGCCGGATGCGGGAAATTCAGGCGGTGTGGGGGAGCGTATGCTGCCATGGTTTAAGCCGGACTGGTCGCCCGATCTGCTTGACAGTTTTTTTTATTTTGGAAGCGTCATCGCCATGCGGAAAGAGTATGAGTCTCTTATAAAGGAGCCTGAAAATCTTAAGAGTGCCGGACTTTGCAAGTCCAGTGAAAGCGGCATAGATTACGCGGTGTCGTCACGGGAAGACTTTTTGACATGGCTTAGGCGATGCCTGATGCAGGCGGGGGCATACGAAAAAGGAAACGGCTCTGTGGGACATGTCCCGGCAGTTATCTTTCACTGTAAGGATGAGGGTGAACAGGCGAAATTCCGGGAATGGAGGGGCGCAAGCTGCGGCGGGGATCTAAAGGAAGCCGCCGTATCTGTGGTTATTCCGTCCAGGGACAACCCCGAAATGCTGGAAAAATGCGTAAGGAGCTGTCTTTTGGCTGCGGATGGCGTCTCTGAGGAAATTCTGATAATCGACAACGGAAGCAATGGTGATAACCGTGAAAAAATCGAAGGTATGATAAAGCGCCTCGAAAGACAGGACATAAGGCTTCGCTATCTGTACCGCCCGATGGAATTTAACTTCTCGCGCATGTGCAATATCGGGGCTGCAAAGGCAGACGGACGGTTCCTGCTTTTTTTAAACGACGATGTTGAGCTGTGCGAAAAGGGATGCGCAAGGAGGATGGCGGCAATGGCCCAAAGGCCTTATACCGGCGCAGTCGGAGTAAAGCTTTTGTATCCGGAATCAGGCAGGATCCAGCACGCGGGAATAACAAATCTCCCAATGGGACCTGTACACAAGCTTCAGTTCCTGGATGATAACGAGTGCTATTATTATGGCGCAAACCGCGGAATGAGAAATGTGACGGCTGTGACGGCGGCGTGCCTTATGGTTGAGAAAAAGAAATTTCTCGACTGCGGCGGATTCTGTGAGGAGATGCCGGTGGCTTTTAACGACGTGGATCTTTGTTTTGCCCTTCATGAGGACGGTTACCGGAATGTGTGCCTGAACGACACCTACGCGTACCATCACGAATCCTTCAGCCGTGGACAGGATGAATCGGCAGAGAAGCTTGAAAGACTTCTCGGGGAAAAGGAGACGCTTTATAAAAGACATCCCGAAATGAAAGGTACTGATCCGTTTTATTCGGTTTATCTTAACCGCGACGGACTTGACACACGTATACGTCCGGCATATGTAACCGGAGGAAATAAGATCCAGGAGGTTAAAAATACGCCGGGAAAATTCAGTATGATGGGCTACAGGCAGGATCCCTGCGCACTTGTGAGGATAGAGGACGTAAGGCGTGGCTTTATCGGGGGGTACGGCGTTGCCCTGGGAGATAATAACGCGTGTTACGAATATATGCTGCTCCTGGGCAGGGAAGATAAACCGCAAGACGCAGACAAAGCAGACGGCGCGGACAAAGCGGGCAGCGCGGGCGGCGATGTTTTGTATATTAGACTTAAGGGACAGTACAGGCCGGATCTGGAGGAAAACATGCCGGATCAGACAAATGTTGGGCTTAGCGGTTTTGCTGTTAGGTTTTCGGACGGAATACTACCTGAAGGAAAGTACCGGATCGGGCTTGCGGTGAGAAACCGTGTGAGCCGGTTAAGGCTCTTTAACTGGAGCAATCGTTTTTTTGAGGTTCAAAACCGCGGACGCGGGATGGAGGAATAAATGGCGGAAACGGATTACAGGGAAGCCTATGAGCAGGAACATATCAAATGCGCGGATCTGGCAGGTAGAGTGGCGGATCTTGAGGAAAAGTGCGAGGAGCTTCAATGGAAGCTTGACAGGATCAAAAAGAATCCGCTCTGGAAGCTTTTAAAGCCGCTGCGCAGCGGGATGAACTGGGTGATTAGACAGAAAGACCGCCTGGCAAACTGCGGAGGGCCGCGGGGAATCGTGAGCAAGCTGGGTTATAAAAAGCGAGAACGCGCCGCAATGCGGCAGTTTGGGACGGACAGCTTTCCGACTGAGGAACAGGCTGCGGCGGAGCGGGGAACAGTGTTTCCAAGGATGGTAAAGATCAGCATACTTGTCCCTCTCTGGAACAATAAAAGGGAGTTCCAGACTGACATGCTGGATTCTGTTATGAATCAGACCTATGAAAACTGGGAGCTTTGTCTGGCGGACGGTTCCGACAAGGATCACGCCTATATAGGAGAGATCTGCAGCGAATACGCGGCGCGGTCCGGCGGGAGGATTCTGTACAGGCATCTGGACAGAAACGGCGGAATTGCGGGAAATACCAACGCATGCCTTCAGATGGCTCACGGGGAGTACATCGGGCTGTTGGATCAGGACGACATACTTCATCCAAGCGTCCTCTACGAATACGTAAAGGCCATAAACGAGCAGGGAGCGGATTATCTTTACTGTGATGAAACCACCTTTAAAGGCGGCGATATCAACCGGATGCTCACAATGCACTTTAAGCCGGATTATGCCCCTGACAATCTCAGGGCAAACAATTACATCTGTCATTTCAGTGTGTTTGCGAGGCATCTGCTTGACGGAAACGAGCTGTTTCGTACAAAGTTTGACGGAAGCCAGGATCATGATATGATTCTGCGCCTGACGGACAACGCCGAAAAGATTGTTCACGTGCCGAGACTAATGTATTACTGGCGCAGTCATTCCGGAAGCGTGGCATCGGGAATAGACGCGAAGCCCTATGCGGCAGAGGCGGCAAAGGGAGCCGTGGCGGAGCATTTGAAAAAACACGGTTTTGAAAACTTCAGGATCGAAAGCACCAGAGCGTTTGAAACCATTTTCAGGATCCGGTATCAGATTATCGGCAATCCCAAAATTTCAATAATTATCCCGAACAGGGATCATGCGGAGGATCTGCGCCGCTGCATCGGCTCCATACGTGAAAAATCCACGTACGACAACTATGAGATTGTGGTTGTTGAAAACAACAGCTCCTCGGAGGAGATTAAGGCTTATTACAGCGAGCTTCTGGGATTCAGCTACGAAGCGGCCGCAAAGGAACAGGGCACGGTGCTTCATGGTGAGGATAATATAACCATAGTTATTTATAAGGGAGAATTTAATTATTCCGCTGTAAATAACCTCGGTGTCAGTTTATCGTCGGGAGATTACGTGCTGCTTTTAAATAATGACACTGAAGTCATAACTGTCAACTGGATGGAGGAACTGCTCATGTATGCCCAGCGGGAGGACGTAGGCGCAGCAGGGGCAAAGCTTTATTATCCTGACAGGACAATTCAGCATGCGGGTGTGGTGATTGGGCTTGGAGCGCACAGGACCGCAGGACATACGCATTACAAACAGCCCCGTCAGAATCTAGGCTATATGGGACGGCTCTGCTATGCCCAAAATGTGACTGCCGTGACAGGTGCATGTCTGCTTGTCAAAAAAAGCCTGTACCTGCAGGTGGGCGGTCTCGACGAAAAATTTGCCGTGTCATTAAATGACGTGGACTTTTGCCTGAAGCTGAGAGAAAAGGGACTGTTGAATGTCTTTACTCCGTTTGCCGAGCTGTATCATTACGAGTCTGTCTCGAGAGGTCTGGATGATAAAGGGGAGAAGGCTCTGCGCTACGAGAAGGAGTCGGAGCGTTTCAGGGAGAAATGGAAAGCGGCCCTGGATGCGGGCGATCCCTATTACAACCCTAACTTTTCTCTGGACAGGAGCGATTATTCCCTCAAAATTCAATAACACATGCTAGAAAGGTAAAAGGCATATGCTTTTTAATTCGGTCAATTTTATAACGGTATTTCTGCCGCTTTCTCTTTTGGGATGGTACTTGCTTCAGCGGCTTGAAAACGCCGTCTATGCAAAGATTTTTATGGTGTTTATGTCATTTTGGTTTTACGGAGCGTATAATCTGTCGTACCTCTGGATTTTACTGGCAAGCCTGTGTTTTAACTACGGTGTGAGTGCGCTTTTTGAGAGAGTTTCATCCGCCGGCGGGCGAGGGAGGCTGCTGGCTGCGGGTATTACAGGCAATCTCGGCCTGCTGTTTTATTTTAAATATTTCGATTTTTTTATTGACAACTGCAATTATCTTCTGCATACGAATATCAGCCTGGAAAATATTGCGCTGCCTCTTGGCATCAGTTTTTTTACCTTTCAGCAGCTATCATTCACCATAGAGAGATACAAGAGGGAAGCGCCTCATTATAATATTGCGGATTATGCCTTTTTTATCTGCTTTTTTCCGCAGCTTGTCGCCGGGCCCATCGTTCTGCACAGCGAATTGATACCGCAGCTTCAAAAAAGGGAAAACAGGCGTCCGTCGTGGGAAAAATTCTACGACGGACTGTCGCTTTTCATCCTTGGTCTTGCAAAAAAGGTCCTGCTTGCGGATTCGCTTGCGATTCTTGTCAATGCCGAGTATGACAACATAAACATGCTTGACGTTCCCACCGCATGGATTGTGATCATCTGGTACATGGCTGAACTGTATTTTGATTTCAGCGGCTACTGCGACATGGCAAGAGGAATCGCGGGAATGTTCGGATTCTGGCTGCCGGAAAACTTCAATTCGCCTTTTTACGCCGAATCCGTAAAGGATTTCTGGCGCAGGTGGCATATGACTCTGACGCGATTTCTCACCCGTTACATTTATATTCCCCTTGGCGGTAACAGAAAGGGAAAAGCCAGGCAATGCCTGAATCTTCTGATAGTTTTTCTCGTCAGCGGTCTCTGGCACGGGGCGAACTGGACGTTTGTGATATGGGGACTGATGCACGGTCTTGCGGCGGTTTTTGAGACGGTGTTTCCAAAGGTCAGATTCCGTAAAAAATGGGCTAACAGGCTGGTTACGTTTCTGTTCGTAACTCTGTCCTTTTCGATTTTCAGGAGTGAATCACTTGCTCAGGCGGGTCTTTTGTGGAGAAAGCTTTTTACGTCGGGAAATCAGAAGGTGCTGTATGCGATCTGCAATACCCTCATTCTGCCGGAAACCTTTGTATTGAGGAGAGCCGTTCAGATACTGGCTCCGGAGAAGATGAATTTGTTTTTCCTGTGCATCATGTTGTTTCTGTCGGCGGTTTCCTTTGTGCTTATATGCGGCAGGAAAGCGCAGGACTGGATAGAAAAAAACGGCTGCAGCATAAGGGGCACGCTGATTTTGGCGTTCCTTTTCACATGGTCTTTTATATCGCTGTCCCATGTAAGCGTTTTCCTGTATTTTAATTTTTAATTATGGATGGAAATTAAGATAGAATGGTGAATAAAATGGATAAACAAAACAAAGATAAGGCCATGTGGCTGAAACGTCTGGCGGGTACAATTGCAGCAATGTTTTTTCTGACCGCGATGACGGTGTGGATAATGGATCCCTTCTATCAATATCACGGACCAATACTGGGGAAGGCCGCGGTTTTGAACGACAGGGACAATCAGATGCCGGGCAGCATACGTAATTTCACATATGACAGTATATTGGTGGGATCTTCCGTGGCGGAGAATTTTGACAGCGAATATCTTGATAACGCATACCAATGCAAGACTCTTAAAGTTATCAGAGCGTCAGGCTCTGTAGCTGATCTGCTGTATTATGTAAATATTGCACAGGAGCGTCATGAGCTTAAAAATATCTTCTGGTGCCTCGACGAGTTTGCGCTTACCGCCCCCGCCGAAGAAAAGCTTGACGGTGACGACACGCCGCGCTATCTCCACACTGCCTCCATCCTGGACGACATTCCTTATCTTTTTAACAAAGAGATTTTGTTCGAAACGATTCCGACTCAGCTTTATCTGTCGCGACAGGGCGTTAATGTGGGAGGAGATGCATATAACTGGGCGGATGGAAAAAATTTCAGCGCCGCTCAGGCCATGCTTGCATACGACAGGAGCGGAATACCCTCCGATACGATTATCGTCCCCAGGGGATGTCAGGAGGTTGAAAAGCAGCTTGAGGATAATCTGGCGCTTTTAGACGAACAGATCACGAGCCATCCCGAGATAACATATCGTTTCATTGTTCCGCCGTATTCGATGCTGTGGTGGGACTGCGCATACGTAAACGGCGAGCTGGAGCAGCGTGTGTACGTGACCGAAAAGGCGTCGGAGAGGCTGCTTGAACATGAAAATGTTGAAATATACTATTTTCAGGCTCTGAGAGAGGTGGTCGTCGATCTTGACAATTACATGGATATGATCCACTATTCGCCTGAGATCAACCAGCTTATGCTTGAGAAAATGACGACAGGTGAAAACAGGTTGACGGCGGACAATAAGGAGGCTTTTTTTTCGGGGCTTTGGGAGCTTATTGAAGATATAACGAGCAGTGAGATTTTCCGGTATTATCCTGACGCCGCCGTGCTTAAAGTATCCGGCGGGTGAGTGTGCGCAGCGTCTTAAGAATTGTGTGGAATATTTTTAAAGCTTATGGTATAATAATTCTGCGGGCGCAGACGCGGGAGCGGTGGACGGACGGCGCAAGCCAAAATAAAAGCTGCGCAGAAATGAGGTAGAGGGCGATGGGTTATAAGGAGGAATACAGTTTCTGGCTTAACGACGACTATTTTGATCAGGAGACCAAGAGGGAGCTTCAGGCCATAAGCGGCGACGAGAAGGAGATCGAGGATCGCTTTTACAGGGAGCTTGAGTTCGGAACAGG
>CANQSE010000004.1 GCA_947626405.1 uncultured Acetatifactor sp.
CACGTCGGCACTTGGCGAGGTCCTTTCGAGCCTGGTGTCCGTTACGTGCGCAACCGAGCGAAAGCGCGTCTGTCGGGAGAACATCGGCAGTGCCGGGCTGAATACGGCAGTGCCGGGCTGAATACGGCGGTGGGGCTGAATACGGCGGTGGGCCCAAACTGATATATTCTTCATTGACTTCCCCGCTCACGTGCTGTAGTATTTGTACATAGCAGATTTACATGGCAGAGGCGGACGCCCGCCGGGAAGGAGTACACATCATGGAAATCACCGAACTGTACCGACGCAGACTTATTCCCTCGGAATACATACTGTTAAAAGATGACGTCATCGTAATGCAGGACGAGGAAGTGCTGATTACAAAGTGGAAAACCCTTCACCCGAAGGCTGAATTTTCCCATGGCTGTTCGTGTTATTTTCTTAAGGACGGCATTAAGATGAGCAAGGTATACCGTCCGGACGGCACTCTTGTGTACTGGTACTTTGACATAGTGGAATACTCGTGTGACGAGGAAAACCGGCGCCTGAGCGTCACTGATCTTCTGGCTGACGTGATCGTTTCGCCGGAGGGCGCGGTGCAGGTTGTAGACCTTGACGAGCTTGCCGAGGCTCTGGAGCGCGGACTCATCACAAAAGAGCAGATGGCCGCCTGTCTCCGCAGTCTCAACCATCTGCTCACCATGATTTACCGTGATAAGCTGGACCGTCTCCAGACAAGGCTTGACAGTCTCGGCTTATGATTAATAAAAAATGTGTCCGCCTATGCTGATGCCTGTCAGTCCTTCTATGAGCGTCCTGAAAAACACACAGGTTCCCACGTTTGTAATACCTGACATGGCTTCGTCTGCGGCCTTATAACAGGATGCGGTAGCCTTGTTTGCCTCAAGCGCAATCTGGAGTCTTCCGCTTCGCGCAGGCGAAAACTGATTTTTCTGATAAATAACTCCCACCACTGTATCGGGAAATTTGGAGCTTAGCACCCTGTTTATCACCACGGCTCCCACGGCCAGCTTGCCAGCGTCCGGCTCGCTGCCGGCCTCACAGTATATAAGGTTCGCCAGAAGGTATCTGTCGCCTTCGGCGAAGGACACCTCTGAAATATCCCTCCACGACGCCTGAGCCGCTGCCTGTGACATGGCAATCTCCTCCGCCAGCTTCTTTCTCAGATACTCCAGATCTTCTTCCTTTTTCCTGATCTGCTCCTCATACTCCCTGGCTTTTTTCTCAGCCTCCTCTATCTGCTCCGCAGTAGCCTTAACCGAGCTTGACGTCTTGCTTATAAGTCCCGATACCTTGCTCTTTTCCTCCTCTGCCGCAAGCTTCAGGTTGTCAAGCTCTATCTTTTCCTGCTCAAGCCTTGCTTCCTGTTCCTCTATGAGCTCTCTGTTTGCCTTGTAATCGTCCATGAGCTTCCTGTCGCTGGCTGCCACCTTCTCTATGTAGCTGGCCCTGTTGAGCGCACCTGCCAGACTTCCCTCGCTTAACAGCTCATAAAGATAATTGTTGCCGCCGTATTCATACATGACTCTGGCACGCATTACCATACATTTATACTGCCACTCCTCCGTGGCTATCGCCTCATCAAGCGCAGCCTGCGTCTCGACGATTTCCTGTTCCTTGTCCCTTATCTGCTGCTCCAGCTCATCCAGGTTCTCTACCACCTGCTTAAGCTGTTTGTTGAGCTCATTCAGGTTTTTCTTAAGATCGCTCTGGACATCCTTTAACCCCTCAAGCTCGTCCTGGTTTTCCTCCTGCTTTTCCTGCAGATCCCTCTTTTCATTCTCGGCCTGATTGATCTGTTCCTGTGTAGTGGGAGCCGCGGACACAGAAAAAGTCTCCGGTCCGTCACCAGCCGTACCGGTCAACAGCGCGACAACTAAAAGAATCGCCGCTATTTTTTGCTTTTTCCGCATGTTCCCTGTCACACTATCCTCCGTTCCCACACTGTCATCCGTTCCGTCAGAATTTTAAGCCGCCCTCCGGATTCAGACCTGAATGTGAATATGGCGCCCTGTTCCCGAGTAGGGGATATAGACAACCCCTGCCGAATCAAACATTTTTTTCGACGCCCTGTTTTCCATGGTTCCATCGTATTTGTCGCAGTCGTAGACCACCGTCTTTATCCCGCACTGGATAATTGCCTTTGCGCACTCGTTGCACGGAAACAAAGACACATACATTTTTGTCCCTTCCAGAGAGCCTCCGCGGTAATTGAGAATGGCGTTTAACTCCCCGTGCGTCACAAAAGGGTACTTGGTCTCCATTCCCTCTCCGTCCCTCTCCCAGGGATAGTCCTCGTCCGAGCATCCGTTTGGGAACCCGTTATATCCCATGGACAGGATCTTGTTGTCGCTGCTGACGATGCAGGCCCCCACCTGCGTGTTGGGATCCTTTGACCTCATCCCCGAAAGCTGCGCAACACCCATAAAATACTCATCCCAGCTGATATAATCCGTTCGCTTCCCACTCATTTTACAATAACACCTTTCGATACGTTTACTCCATCATGCCGATCCTGCGGGCGTGCTTTTCCTCTCCTGAAAATTCCGTGCCAAGGAAGGTGTCCACAATCTCCATGGCAAGGTTGGGGCCTACAATCCCGCCGCCCATGGCCAGCACGTTTGCGTCATTGTGCAGCCTTGTCATTTTGGCGGAAAACGAATCCGCACAGAGGGCGCAGCGGACTCCCTTCACCTTGTTTGCCACAATGCTTATGCCGATTCCCGTTGTGCAGATCACGATTCCCTTCTCACACCTTCCGGACGCCACCGCGTTTGCGACGGCCTTTCCGTACACAGGATAGTCGCATCTGTTTTTGTCATGGCATCCCATGTCCTCGTAATCGATGCCACGCTCCTTAAGATGGCTTATGACTGCCTGCTTTAAATCGTACCCGCCGTGATCGCTCCCTATTGCTATCATAACACATATCCTCCTGTTTTTGTTTACACTTTTACGACTTTATGTCCGGCCGCCTTTAAAAGGCGGTTCATAATGGCCTGTCCTAACCCCTGCGCCTCAAAGCTTTCCGAGTAGATTTTTTCCACGTGTTCCCGATCCATCAGGCGCAGGGCAGCGTAGAGATTTTTTGCAATGCTCTCCTCGTCTGAGCGCTCCCCAAGACATTGTACCACGTCCGCTCTGTACCTTGAAAGCTCCCCGCCTGTGCAGAGGATTCCCGTCCTGGCTCCGCGTCCTGCTGCCTCAGCCGTCCGCAGATTTATATAAGCCGCGACATTATCAGGCTTGCCCTCAACAATTACGAGCTCGCCCTTCGGAGCGTAATGACGGTATTTCATTCCCGGGGCCCTTGGTTTCTGCCCGCTGCCGTCGTGCATAATTGTGACATCAGTGTCAACTTCTCCGAGTACCTTTCGCAGCATACTTTCGGTTATATATCCCGGGCGCAGGATCTGCGGCGGCGTCACGGTCAGATCCACTATCGTTGACTCCAGACCTATCCCCACAGCTCCTCCGTCAAGGATCATCCGGATCCGCCCGTTTAAATCCTCCTTTACGGACTCGGCGTCCGTGGGACTCGGCCTGCCGGAAAGATTTGCGCTCGGAGCCGCCACATATCCGCCGCCGTACTCGATGAGCTTTCTTGCCGCACCTGAAGCCGGGAGGCGGACGGCAACGGTGTCCAGTCCTCCCGTCGTCTCATATGGGACTTTCTCCGATTTATGCAGTATCATCGTAAGCGGCCCCGGCCAGAAAGCCTCGGCCAGCTTTACGGCTTCATCAGGCACCTTCGCCACGATACCACTCAGATCTTCAAATCGGCAGATATGCACGATCAGGGGATTGTCCGAGGGGCGTCCCTTTGCCGCGTAAATCCTTCGGGCGGATTCACTGTTCAGAGCGTCGCCCCCGAGACCGTACACCGTTTCGGTAGGAAAGGCGACGAGTCCGCCGTCGCGTATCACACTGCCGGCCCGCCTTAGAATTTCCTCCTCACCCGTTGAAAATTCTTCCGCATCCTGCCGGATCTTTTCTATTACGGTATCCATATCATTTCTCCCGATACCTTTTATTTTTTTGCGTCAGCTCTGCTTTTTGATTTTAAAATAAATCTGATAGGGCTCATAGCCCACCTCGTTAAGCTTCTTAAAGCTTATGCCGGGATCCTGATTTTCGGTGCGGTAAAAGGTGCGGAACGTTCCCCATTCACGCTCGGTGTCCGCGGACAGCTCGTCCTCGGGCGCCCCGTCTTCCAGCTTAAGTACCCTCTCCTGCTCCGTGATACCCGCCAGCACGTCAGGTCCATAGCGGAACGCACCCATATTTTCATCATCCGGCAGAGGTATAAACTTAAGACCGATTGGCAGCGTCAGGATAACAGCATCCCCGTCCTTCCATCTCCTGTCAATCCTTAAAAATTCATCGGTACACTCGGTTTCCTTCTCAAGCTCCCCGTTTACATAAGCCTTTGCCTTTCCCGCAATCCAGTCCGGTATGCGCAGGCACAGCGCAAACTCTGTCTCCCCTTCCGTTTTCACGGTAAAGACATATTTTCTGAAATCAGGCTTGTTTGCGTATGTACTGGTGATATCGTTTACCGTCTGCTGCACGCTGTTTTCGGATGAATTCATCAGGCTTCCATTCATGTAATCCTGTCTCTGGGTCAGGCAGACCTTCCTTCCCCCCGCTTCAAACTCCGCCTCCGAATCCGCATACTGAGTCACATATACCGCGCCGTCGTCCTGATAATACATGAGACGGTTCCACGCCGCATTTGCCTGAAGCATGGTGCCGTGACAGCAGAAAAAGCTGTCCATCTCCCCCGCCCAGTCCTTTTTGCTGCCCGCTTTCATTGGAAGGAAATACGTAAGCAGTCCGGTCCACGGGCTTCCCTTCCACGGCGGCCCCTGAAAATATGTCTGGGCCATCACGCCGTTTCGCAGATTGTATTCTATATAGTGCATGTATTCGGGATCCTTCGTATTGCGAAACAAAAACTCCGCAAGCCGTATCATGTTGTAAACGGTGCAATGCTCCTGGTTTTTATCTCCCAGACGGGCCTTCAGCTTTTTCATCGGGGTCCATATCTCGCCCTGCGTCTGACCGCCGGTCGCGTAATAACCCCTGTCCGTCACCGCGCATTTCCAGTAGCACTGCACGATTCGAAGCCATTTCTCCTCTCCTGTGACCTCGTATGCCCTGGCGCATCCAAGCACCTCGGGAATTGTGGTGTTTGCGTGCATATTGGTGAGGACGTCCTTTCCCTCAAGCAGGGGATCAAAAAGCCTGCCCCTGTAGTACCGCCCCAAAAGTTCCCTGTATTTGTCACTGCCTGTGATATCAAGCAGATCGGCCCACACCTCCAGCATACCGCCGGTCTCAATGTCCAGAATATTGTCAAATTCCTCCCTGCTGTAGCCTCCGCTCCAGCGGTAAAACCAATCGGCAAGCCTGTCCGCTATCTGCAGAGCCGCATCGATTTCCATATACCTGTATACATCGATCAGACCCATGAAAAGCTTGTGGAGATTGTACTGAGGCGCCCAGATATTCCTGCCCTGACCTATCCAGTACAGATATTTCTCCGGTATCGGGCCTGCCCATTCTCCGCCGTTGTCCCTCTGGCACATAGCCAGTTCTTCCAGAATCGCTTCCGTCTTGGCTTTAATCTCCACGTCGCCCGTCTCATAATAGCGAAGCGCGGCGGCTGACAGCCAGTGTCCAAGAAAATGTCCGCGTATCTGACAGCAGGGGTCCTCCCATCCGCCCATGGCGTTCGGATCCATTCCCCTGCCTGAGAACCTGCCTGCCTCAAGCATATAATTGCGCAGCAGATACCTGTTTTCCAGCTTCATCATGTACTGTCTGTTGGCGTTCTCCCTGCGCAGCAGTTCTCCCTCTCTCAGCTTTACTTCCCTGCCTTTAAGTTCTCTCATGCTTTATTCCCCGTTTTTCTTTTTTTCTGAGCCTTCCGGCCGACCCGTTACGCTCAAAGTCAGTATATCACACTTTCCGGAAAAGGAAAAGCCTGTCATTTTTTACAAAGTTTAGGTCTCATTTTCTTTTTTATACACGAAAGCACTGCCGCGAGGATTGCAAGCGCGGCGCAGACTCCGGCTGGCACCACAAATTTCATAATGCTTTCATGCGCATCGATCACACAGAAAACCTGCCTCGGCCCCGTCATGTCAACCTGCAGGTAACGCCCCCTCTCCAGGGCGTCAAGCCTGGTCCAGGCTCCGTCCGTCTCGACCCAGACCTCCGCTTTCTCATACGGATTCAGAAGACGGACCGCAATAACATCCGAATCCGCGACATCTCCGTTTTCAAGAATCACTTCGTAGGAGACAGATTCCCTTTCAGCGGCTTCCTCGGGCTTTTGTCCTTCCACAATATTTACCCTTAACGAGGTATCCTCCGTAAAAATCTGTTCCACAAGCGCATATGGCATCTCATAGGAGTTTTCCCCTTCCGTCGGCGCTTTTTCACCGCTCTCCACCACCAGCACCGTGTCCTTATACTC
This sequence comes from uncultured Acetatifactor sp., assembly GCA_947626405.1. GTDB lineage: Bacteria > Bacillota > Clostridia > Lachnospirales > Lachnospiraceae > Acetatifactor. The sequence goes on from CANQSE010000004.1 coordinate 6,485, forward strand.
TCCGTCAATCACGAGGTTTCCCTTCATAACCTGGTCGGAGCAATCCGGCCAGACACCGTAATATCCCTCCTTTTCAGGAATATCCGGATATTTAAGTCCTGCAAGGCTTTCCCCGAAGGGAACCTCCTCAGTCCCGAGCACCGTGCCGTCAATCCTGTAAATTACCTTTAAGTGGCGAAACTCGTATGGGATCCCCGCAACAGCAAGCAGCGTCTCATAGCTTACGGGTTCCGCTATTCCGACATAACTGATTCCGTCAATGCCGTAAGGCTCTCCGCCCACATAATAATTATTGCAGATCTGCCTGTCCTCGTCCTCCTGAACCAGCTCCGTCCCGTAGGCGGTCCACCCTGCTATCGCTCCCATTTTTCCGGCGGACGCTGTCACGTTTACTATAGCGTAGTTATCCTTCAGAGTGCAGCCATATCCCGCAATACCGCCCACATACTTATTTCCGGAAACGTCACAGAGCGAATAGCAGCTTCTGATAACCGTAAAGGACTGGCCGCAGATACCGCCCACATAATTCCCCTCCGTGCTGGAAGCGCTCCCGTAGCTTTCGGAGGAGATCACAATTCCGTGGTCCATAAAGCCCGCCACACCGCCTGCTCCGTCTTTTTTGGCAGTTATGTATCCTTCATTGACACATCTGTCAATTATACACTTCATGATGAAACGGCGGCCTATCTCGTAGTCAATGCTGCCCGCGGCGCTGTCCTCGGGATCCTCCTCGTCAATCGACATTGAGCCCGCTATTCCTCCTATATTGATATCTCCTCTGACGACTCCGCTGTTTGTACAGATCTCAGTCCGCCCTGTTGTGATTGCGTCCGTATTGTCCTCAGACACTTCCTCATACATTTCCTCAAGACTCAGTCCGCTGTCGCCCGAAAGATGATCCGCCAGAAGATTAAACACTACGTTTAGCTGATCGTTGACCGCCTTTAAATCGTCGTTGACAATGTCCGAATAATCGGAAGCATGCTCGCTCAAGCTTTTCAGGCTGTCCGATATACCCGTAAGCTGCACGTTGAGCTGTTCCCTGTTCTGCGTAAAATCCTGCCCCAGCACGGTAAAGCGCAGAACAGGCTGGGAATTAATATAGCTTACCACGCTCTGCAGCCTGTTTTCGGCGCTTTTGAGGGCTTCCTGCATCACGCGAAGCTTCTCCGACGCTTCTTCAAGATCCCGTCCTGTCCTTCCGGGGACAGCCGCATCACTGATTCTGTTCAATGCGTTTTCAGCGGACGAAACCGACTCCGTAAGATCCCCTATGGCGTCCTCAAGGTCGCGCAGTTCTTGAAGAATCTGCGCCCCGTCGGCGCCGGCAAGCTCCTGCTCCCCAAGTGAGGCCGTAAGCGCTTCTATTCTTTCCAGCGAAGTATTCACCCTGTCTGTGGTACTCTTAAGGCCGTCAGTGTCGAGATCGGCCGGTGCGTCTCCGGTAACGACATCTGTGTCATTTCCGCTCACGCTTTCCATGGTCATGTCGCCAACCGCGTTTTTTACCGCTTCACCAAATCCTCCAAACGCTTCACGCGCAGTTGACAGATCATCCAGAATGGCAGGGATCTGCCCCGTCACATACTCCGTCCGCACGCGGAGCTCGCTGAGCATACTGACATTTGTGTCAACAAAATCGGTAAGCTGGTCAGCCAGCGCATGTCCCGCGTTTCTTGCGCCGTCCCCGTAAAGCGTCAGGTTGTCCATGTCGGCTTTCATCACGTCCTTGCCGGACTGCATGTGATCAAGAGTAGTGTCTATGAGATCATGCAGCCTGTTCACCGCGTTGCGAAGCGACTGAGCCTCGTCAACCTCGACAAAGGGCTCCATCTGTCCCACTATTCCGCCAACATCCTTTCGGCCGCAGATCCTGCCGCTGTTTGTGCACATGGACACAACGCCGGAATGTCTGCCGACGATCCCGCCTATGTTATACCCCGTATGTTCATATCCCACACTGCCGTAGTTTTCGCACGCCGCGATAAATCCGTCCGAATAACCCGCGATTCCTCCCGTATCCACGCCGCTGTAAAATTCGACGTCGGAATCCGTGGCACTTATGCTGAAGAAAATGCCGACGCCCATCTCGTCGTCCGTCTCAACCCATTTGTTGTCGTCATTAATACCGGAATGGTTCCTGCAGAAGGTGATGTCGCCATGATTTAATCCTGCAATTCCGCCCGTCATGTAATATCCGTCAACGTGACCCGTCACCTTGCAGCGCGTCACAAGCCCTGTTCCCTCGTTGACGCCAACGATGCCGCCCACCGTGTCGCGTCCGCTCATGCTTCCCTCAAAACTGCAGTCCTGTATCGTGCCGTAATTTACGCCGCATATCCCGCCTATACATTCCTCGTCCTCGGCGCTTTCTATATTTCCGCTCAAATGCAGATTTTCCACCACGCCGTCCTTTTCTATATAGCGGAACAGCCCTTCAACATAGCCGTCTGTACTCTGATAACCCGAGATCGTATGTCCTCCGCCGTCGAAGGTGCCCGAAAATACAGGTACAGTCTGAACATCTGCGCCTGACAGATCAATATCTGCACACAGCCTGACCTTTCTTCCCACCGACCAGGCGTCCATATGGCACTGTTCGGCAAACTGCACAAAATCCTCCGCAGTATAAATGTCTGTCACCCTGACGCTCTGTATGTCTTCCTCCACGCCGGCCGCGTTGTCATCCTGTTCTGATCCGTCCTCCGCCGCGGTACCGGACGGGCTTTCGTCCGCCCCTGCCGCCAAAAGCTCAACATGCGGTATGCTGCCGCATATTAACGTCAGCACGGCGCAAAGTACCGTCAATCCCGGCCATTTACATGTCTTTTTCATTCCGTCACCTCAGCACGCATATTTTTTTCCTTCTGTATCAGTTCCTCCAGCTCGCTGTCGTCATCCTCCCGCGGCTCAAGCTTTCCCATATTCACAAACAGGCTTGCCTCTCCCCGCACAAATCCATGGACTTCCCCGATGATAGTGCCGCTTATCTGGCCCTGCACCATCCCGTCTATACGCATCAGTCCCGCCGTCCGTTCCATCTTCAGAGGAATTGATACCGCAAAGGACGTCTTGTCGATAATCTTTTCTCCGAGCAGCAGGATCTGCGGCAGCACAAACATAACTATAAAAATTGATATTATCGTTCCGCGTCCAAGGCACTGGCCGATGCCGCATATAGCTCCGTCAGAGGACATCTGGCCTATAAAAATACCCGCCAGCGCAAGCATGGAACCTGACGTGACAATAGTCGGGAAAGCAAAATTCATGGTTTCTATTATCGCGTCCTTTTTTGACATTTTGTCCTTAAGCTCCATGAATCTCCCCGAGATCACGATTGCATAGTCTATATTTGCACCCATCTGTATTGAGCTAACGATCAGATAGCTCATAAAAAACAGGTTCTTTCCCTGAATCGCCGGGAATGAGAAATTGATCCAGATCGCTCCCTGTATGATCATGATAAGCAGTACCGGCATGCCCGCCGACATGAACGTAAATAGAAGCACCACAAGCACTGCAAGTATCGACACCACATTCACCACGGTATTGTCCGTCTGGAACGTCTTGTACAGGTCATACTGGCTTGTCGCCTCACCCGGGATCAGAATAGTTCCCTCGTAATATTTTCCGGCGATCTCATGCATCTCGTCCAGGAACGCAAATGTTTCATCGCCCTCCTCCGGAAGGTTAAGATACACAAGCATACGGCTGTAGTCTTCTCCCTGGAGCTGATCCAGGGCAATCTGCATCTTGGAGTGGGCGTCCTCGAGAGTTTCCATCATGTCGTCCTCCAGCGTCACATATCCCTCCTTCACCTCGTCGTAGAGGAACATGAAAATGTCAATCAGGGGAACGCTGTAGGCGGAAAGCCCGTTGACGATCTTTGCATAATTCTCGTCGTTTACGGCATATGTCATGTACAAAAGCTCCGCGACCTCATAATCGAGCTCCAGAAGCTCCGAAAACTCCCTGGCAGTCAGTTTGTCAGTCAGCATATAGCCGTCCATGGCCTCCGTGTTTGAAAGTCCCATGGTATAGTCAACCTCCGGCCTTAAGTCAAGCTCTTTTAAAAGCTGCTTTTCTTTTTCGTAGTTTCCCGCGGGGACGATCAGCGCCACCATATTTGACGCGCCGAAGCTCTCCTCTATCATTTCGTCCACAATCATTGAATCGCTCTTTACCGGCGTCTCAAGCATTGTGTAGCCATAGACATACGGACATTTCGACGATACGATATACGCCGCCACAATCAGCACGACAAACACAAGCGGCATGACATGTCTTGTCTTATATGCAAATTTTCCCACGAACGGAATCTTTGGTATAAAGCTTTTGTGAACCGTCCTGTCCATCGCCTTGCCAAACAGCATAATCAGCCCGGGCATCAGCAGAAATACCGCAAGAAGGCTGAGCAGAATAGCGCGTATAAGGCACAGCGCCATGTCGCTGCCTATCCCGAACTGCATAAACATCATTGCGATCAGTCCGCCTATTGTAGTAAGGGAGCTGGATGAAATCTCCGGTATCGCCTTGCTGAGAGCTATGATATCCGCCTCACGTATCGAAAGCTTTTGGTGCTCCTCCTTGTAGCGGTTGCAGAAAATCACCGCGTAATCTATGGACAGTGCAAGCTGCAGCACAATCGTAACGGAATTTGACACAAAAGAAATCGTTCCCATAAAAAAATTCGTTCCCTTTGTGATGATCGCCGCGGCGCAGAAGGTCAGAAGCAGCACCGGAACCTCAGCCCAGGTCTGAGAGGTTAAAAGCAGCACTGTTACGACCACGACGGCCACAAGCACGCTTATCACCTTCATCTCTCCGGCTATCTGCTCCGCAGAAGCGTCTCCCATGCTTGTCGAGACATACAAGTCGTAATCCGACAGCATGGCTTTTACCTCGTCCAGGGCATCAAGCGCCCTCTCGTCAGTTTCCTCATAACCGAAGGTTATATCGTACAAGGCGGAAAAATTATTGTAATGTTCTGGAGTGTTGTCAAAGGTCAGCATGATAACAGTGTCGAGATTTTCAAGTCTGTCCGCGATCCGCTCAGCCTCGTCATAAGGGATGTTCGTCACCATCACCTTTGCCGTACCGTATGTAATGAACTGCTCCTCCATTCTGTCAAGTCCCTGACGCGTCTCCGTGGAATCCGGCAGATAGGCAGACATGGCATTTTCCACTTTCACCCAGTTCATGGAAATTACGGAAAAGATAATCATTATGCCAAACAACAGAAAAAACAGATTCCGCCTGTCAACGATAAAGGTGGCCACCTTCATCATAAAGCTGTCGTTTTCATCCTTCTTATTTGTCTGCTTCGCCATTTTGTCACCTCTGAATTTTATCCGTTATTTATTTTAACATTTTTCGATTCCACTGTTATACATCCCTTTTTGCCGATTGTCAAGTGTCTGAAGCAAGAAACTGAAGTATTCCCATATGGATTGCCCACGCCGCTCTGTCCTGATATACCGGATCGCACAGCTTTTCCGCCTCCGCCTCGTTCGACAAAAATCCACATTCTACAATTACAATCGGAAGCTTAGTCTTTTTTAACAGATAATAGCTGTCGTTTGCCTTGATACTGCGCTTATTGTCCCTGTCCGTCCTGGACACAAGCTGTTCCTGGATACAGGAGGCGAGTTTTTTGCCCTTGACGCTTCCGTCGTAATAAAAAACCTGAGCCCCGTGCACATACTCCTCGTGGTAACTGTTCTGGTGGATGCTGACAACAATGCGCGGCTCAGTCTCGTCTATGAGCGCGATCCGGCGCTTCATATCCTGTACCTTTTTGTTGGAGGCGTCGGGATCGTTAAGTCCGGCATCTTCTTCCCTGGTCATGACGACCCTTACGTCCGACAGCTCGAGATACTGCTTTACAAGCAGCGCAATTTTAAGATTTACGTCCTTTTCATAGACCCCGTTTATTCCCACCTTCCCCGGATCCGCGCCGCCGTGGGGCGGCGGCAGATTGCGCCGCCTTTCTTGCGGTTATTCCGCTCTCCCTCACTGCCTCAGACGATTTATGCAATCCGTCAGTGGCCGCAAAAAAGGCAGCTATAAACCGTTAAACAGGTTTATAACTGCCGTTACGCCATACCAGAATCTGTCCTCAAAATATTATAGAGATACAGTTTCCCGTCCTTTTAATTTCACAGATGCATGCGATCCGCTTCATACTGTCTTGATTTCTCGTAATACCGCGCCTGAGCGTCCCATAGCTCCCTGTACCTGCCCTGCGCCGCTATAAGTTCGTCGTGGCTCCCGTGCTGAATGATACTTCCGTCTTCAAAGACAAGTATCTCGCGGCAGAAGCGACAGCTCGAAAGCCTGTGTGAAATGTAAATAGCGGTGCGGTCGCCTGTGATTTTGTCAAAATTCCTGTATATTTCCGCCTCGGCCAGAGGATCCAGGCTTGCGGTAGGCTCGTCAAGCACGATAAACGGAGCGTCCTTGTAAAGCGCTCTTGCAATGGAGATTTTCTGACGTTCACCTCCTGAGACAACGATTCCGTCCTCGTCAAAATCCCTTCCGAGCCATGTCTCGATGCCATCAGGCAGTTCCTTCAGCCTGTCCTTTAGTCCCGCGTCCTCAAGACACTTTATGGCTCTGTCCGCATCTACGTCGCATGAACCCGCCACGTTCTGACCCAGCTTGTGGCTCATCAGCCAGAAGTCCTGGAACACCACCGAGAAAATGGCGATGTATTCGTCATAACGGTATTTTTTGATATTCACTCCGTTTAAAAGAATTTCACCCTCCTGTGGATCGTAGAGACGGCACAGGAGCTTGATAAAGGTGGATTTCCCTGAGCCGTTCTCGCCCACGACGGCAAGCTTTGTCCCCACCTCAAATTTTACGGAGACATGCCGGAGGGCCCACCTTTCGGAATTGGGATATTTAAAGCTCACGTCCTTAAATTCCACATTGTATTTTCTGTCCCGGCGCTTTTCCGTGGTGAGCGAGCCCTGATACATTTTGTTTGGGATATCAAGAAACTCAAAAATATCCTTTAAAAATTTGGAATTGACCCGAAAATTGTTTAAAAGGTAAATACTCATTGTAAATCCGCTGATAAATCCCGATACCGCCCCTACATACCGCGCGACTTCTCCCAGGCCGAACGCGCCTCCCAGGGCTTTCAGACAGACAAACAGGTATATTACGCCCATAAGGAGCTTTTCCCCGAATACCGCACCTATCTTTGCAAGACCTGCCGCTCCCTTGTTTCTCCTGTCAACGGGTCCCCCAACTCCCCAGACGCGTCCTTCCCTGCACCAATTATAGTGCTTTATAAAGCCTTCGTTCTGGCTGTACATCCTGTAGTCAACCATTGCCTCCGGATTAAGCGGAAGAAAACCGAAATGAGCAAAGAGCCTGTTTCCGAATCTGGCCTTCTCACTCATTGCCGAATCGCGCTCTGTCATTATGCTGTTTAAAAATGGCGACACCGAGGCGCTGAGAAAAATAAGCGCAAGGAATCCCAGCACCGCAAACGGGCTGTTTAAAAAAACGTAAGGACTTTCCTGTGAAACTCTGCCTGTGATCAGTCCTACCGATATGGCAGACGCGCCGATGACTTTGAAGATATTTTCGACAAGCTCCCCGAAGGTCCACTCGATACGCGAAAATCCCCATCCCTTCCAGTTTCGGTTCTGTGCGATCTGAGCCGATAAATCCCGTACCCTTTGATCCTCCACGTCACAGTAGTCCATGGACATGAATTTTTCGTCTTCGATTCTCATCATATTGCTCCAGAAATTTACATTCCTGACAGCATAGGCATGATACATTATCCCGTTTATAAGCGCAAAAAACGCCGTGGAGACAAGCTGAAACACTGCCCAGAACACGAGCTTTTCAACCCTGCGCCCACCCGCCAGCTCTCCGATCAGCTGCGACATGATAATCAGCGTCGCATAGGAAAAAACCGTATTTAAGAGAGCTTTAATCACCGCATAAGGAAACATCAGCTTATTTTTTGAATTTAATAACCTGATTGACCTGACGTTTATCTTCCATGCCTCACGCCACGGCATTTTGTCCTTTTTATCTGCCATTTACACCACCTCCTGTCCTTTATCATAATCCTCCTGATAATATCTGGCCTGAACCTCAAACAGGCGGGCATAATCCTTTCCAAGAGCCAAAAGCTCCTCGTGAGTGCCCTCCTCCGTTATTCTGCCCTCCTGCAGGTACAACACCCTGTCGCAGAAACGCGTGGAAGCCAGACGATGGGAGATAAAGAGGGAGGTCTTTCCGTCCGCCATAGAGCTGTATTTTCTATAAAGCTCTCTCTCTGCAAGGGGATCCAGCGCGGCGGTAGGCTCGTCCAGAACAAGCACCGCGCCGTTTTTATACAATGCCCTTGCCAGAATAAGCCGCTGGGTCTGGCCTCCCGATAAAACAACGCCGTCCAGGTACACCTCCCGCCCCAGATGGGTACAGAGTCCTTCAGGAAGCTCTGCCACGTCCTTTGTCAGCCCCGCCTTTTCTATGCAGTCGCGCACGCGCTCCATATCTATGCCTTCGGCCGACTGGGCAACCGTCTCGGCCACCGTAATGTCAAACAGGTTAAAATTCTGAAATACTGCGGAAAACAGCTTATAATATTCATTACGGTTAAATTTCTTAATATCAACTCCGCCTAACAACACCCTGCCCTCGTCAGGATCCAAAAGTCCTGTGATAAGCTTTATCAGGGTCGTCTTGCCCGCGCCGTTTAATCCCACGATGGCAACCTTCTCGCCGCGCTCTATGGTGAGATTCAGATTGTCTATGATCTTTTTGTCCGAGCCCGGGTAGCTGTAGCTTACGTTTTCAAGCCGGATATCATATGTATATTCCTCCGGTATCGGCTCTCCTTCTCCAAAGAAAAACGGCTCGGGATAGTTTAAAAATTCAAGTATTGCGGAAATATCCAGGCACTTATTCCTGATGTCAAGGAAATTGTTAAGGATCCCGCTGAACTGGTTGTTAAAGGAGCTGACCGCCGAAAAATAAAGCATAAATTCCGTGGCGCTCATGCCGTTTTTAATACACAGCTCTAAAAGCAGGAACATCATGGCTCCGTTTCGCAGAAATTCCAGAACCATGCTGGAAAACGTTCCGATCAGATAAAAATCGTGCTCCTTTTTTGCGTACGCCTGACGCGCCGCCAAAGCCTTGTCCGTGAGACGTCCTATCCATCCCGACAGCCCGAACAGCCTGATATCTTTTGCAGCGGAAAGCTGCCGCGGAAGACCTGCGAGGTACTGCGCCTGTCTGTCAATATGTGAAAGTTCCTCGCGGTGACGATAGTTGTATTTGTAGACATAGCCTGATATGGCAAATTCCACGACGCTTAATACTACAGTCACCGCAAAGGCAAGAGGATGAATATGCGTGAGCATTGCGGTAAAAAAGATAAACATGACAAAATTTACACCCAGATTCTGAAGCGTGTGCCAGATTCCTTCTGTCGCCGAAGAATTTGAATTGCCGGCCCTGTACGCACGCTCCGCGGCCCGCAGGAATTTTTTGTCGAGGCAGTTGCAATAGGACGTAGAAACCGACTTGTCCGTGACCTCCTGCATGATCCATGAGCGCAGGTCACTCTGATAGCAGGCCTTTACGCCGCCGCTCCCCACGCCGTTTCCGATATATTGCACCACCGCATCCGACACAAAGCACCCGCCTATAAAAAACAGCGCCGTCAGAATCAGCTCCCCTGCCGTGCTGTGATTCTCCAGCCGCGAGAGGATCATCGGAGACATATAGAACCCGAAAACCGCACTTGATACGTTAAACAGAATCTGGAAAAACAAAAGCGCCACCGTCTCCGGCGTGTATTTAAGCGCTCTGCCGAAAAAGAAGCCGAGACACCTGAATACACCGTACTGCGGCTTTTCGCTCTGCTCGCTTTTTTCTTTCTTCTGCATCTTTTCAACTCCCTTCTTTTTAAGCTTGTTCCCGCTTACGTTTATCAGCATATCACAAAAACCCCGAATGGTAAGATTCGGGGACGAATTGTCATTTTTTGGGGATGAGTTGCAATCAGAATACACAAATCAGGAGTTTGCTTCAGATACAGACAGCGGCAGCAGGACCTCCGTGGTAAACGCGCCCGCCTCGGAGTTGTGGGAAACATAACCTCCAAGACGCTTCACCACCGAATCAATTCTGCCAAGGCCGAGACCGCGCTCCGTTCCCCTGGTGCTTTTAAAGATACCGCCTACCTTCGTAAGCTTGCCCGAAGCTGTAAAATTTAAAAAAGAAATGTATAGCTGGCTTCCCTTTACATCAATATAGACGCGTATCACGCGTCTGTCCTCCGGCAGACTTACGCTTGCTTCAATGGCATTGTCAAAAAGATTTCCTATGATTATGCACAAATCAACCGCAGATACGGAGAGAAGGACCGGAATATTCGCGTCCACATCAACTCTTATATGCCGGTCGTTTGCCAGAGCTATTTTGGAATTAAGGATTGCGTCAGTCATGGAATTGCCGGTCTTTATTACCATATCGACTGTATACAGATCGGTTTCCAGCTCGTTAAGATATTCCGCGATGGCTTCAAGATCGCCTTTGTCCGTATAGGATTTTAAAACCTGAATATGGTTTCTGTAGTCGTGCCGCCAGCCGCGCATTTTGCGGTACATATTGTCAACCTCGGCAAAGTGGGTCTTTAGAAGCTCCTGCTGATATGCCTCAACTTTTTTGTCTGTCCTTCGGGATAATTTCACGTTTTCGCCCCCATATCATTTAAGCCGTATGATCGCCCTGTTGACCGTCTCGTATGCGCCCCTGGGAATAGGGATTTTCTCATTGTTTAAGAAAAAGAGCTCCGTATGCGTCACGCGCGAGACATAACGCAGGTTGACTATGTAAGATCTCCCCACCTTAAGAAATCGATCGTCCAGCTCCTCTCCGATCTCCTTAAGTGTCTTTTTTACGGTATAGTCTCCGCCCGCATGGATTGTTATATAATTCCTGACGACTTCGATGTAGCGTATCTCATAAACGGGAAGAAGCACAGTCTCCCCGCCAGCCTCAATCACAAGCTTTCTCCCGTCTGTCTCAAGCCTTTCCACAGCGCGATCAAGCGTGGAGAAAAACTTTTCAGGCGATACGGGTTTCAAAAGGTAGTGCAGCGCCGCCACTTCGTAGCCCTCTGCGATATACTCGGAATAACCCGTTATAAAGACGATCTGAACAAGCTTGTTTACCGCGCGGAGACGCTTCGCCAGCTCAACTCCGTTCATCCCCGGCATCTCAATATCAAGAAGCACAACATCCGGAACACTGTCTTCATATCCGAACAGAAAAGCCTCTGCATCAGGAAATTCGCAGATATCGGTGTCCGTACCGGACCTCCGCTCCCAATCCCTCACAAGTGACCGTATATAAGCGCGCTCCTCAGAATCGTCGTCACAGATACAGATCTTAACAGACATAGCAGACTCCTTACAGCCCATGACACTTTCCATGTCGTCCGCAGCAAATTCATTATAACAGACCGCGCCGGATTTTCAAACAAATATTTCTGAACCACTCCTTTTCCTTCCATGGCGCAAATATACCGCTTTTGCTGCCAGTCAGGCCGTCGGAAAGCATTTCACAAAATGTCGCCACCTCTGTTTTTTCGGCGTTGCGTATAACGTGCGGATTGTTTTTCATGCCGCAAAAGAGCCTTGAGCCATAAACAAATTCCCCGCAAAGACTGTCAGCCTGAACCGCTAAGCTGAGCGCCCTTTCCAGATTGTACCTGATTTTTTCTTCATTGCCGCGCTCCGAATCATATTATCAGGTCCCATACCGTCATAATGCCACTATATACCCTGCGGAGTAAGGTTTCAATGACGTATAGGGTCAATATGGGGCGGAATAATCGCCCTGAGAGCGGTTCATATAATTTCTTCCGTTCATAAACTCATCTTTCCGTTCATCAATTCATCCGAGAACCGATATGTAATCTCGAGCTTATTATTTTCGTACACCTTAATTTCCTGTACCATTTCCGCCACAATGTATCTGTCCAGTTCCTCCACCTTTTCTGCATCAAGAAGATGTTTTATCCACGGCTGCGCCGATGCGCCGTCTTTGCGTATGCGCCTGCCTGCGTCCAGTTCCTCCAGCATTTTTTTCAGATTATCCTCTTTCTTTTGAAAAGTCCGGCTGAAATCAATATATTCCTCTTTTGAAATCACTTCATCAAGATAGTCCCCGTACGCTTTTCTTCGGTGAATCCGTATCTTTTCAATTTCGGCGCACAGTTTGTCCCTTTCGCTGTTTAACCTGTCCGCGCCCGCATCCTCTGACGAAAATATCTTTTTTACCGTTTCGTTCAGATCATTCAGATTTTTTAGCATCGTGTTTAAGTCGCCGAGAATTATTTCATCCAGGACCGAAAGCGAAACGGCGTGAGGAGTGCAGAACTGTCTTCCGGAGCGCACATATGTGCCGCATAAAAAACGAATTTCTCCTGTGCCGTTTTGCCCTGCTTTTGACTTTTTTACCATGGCTCTGCCGCAGTCCGCGCATCTTAAATAACCTGCAAGGATCGTCCTGTCTGCGTTAAGACCCGAAGCCCTTGTCCGCCGCCGTAGCAGATTTTGAGTCCTCTCCCACGTCGCCTCGTCTATGACCGCCTCGTGCGTCCCCCTTACGACAATCCAGTCTTCCTTCGCCGCACTCCGCTGCTTTCCCCTCATCCGCTGGGTTTTCTTTCCCTGCACCATGCTTCCCCTGTAAATTTCGTTAGACAGGATCCGATGGATCGTTGAGTACGTCCAGTAGGATGTGCTTTCCAGTCTGTGACCGTTTCGATAGTTTTCTCCGTTAAGCTTCTTATATTCCGAGGGGCATACAATTCCCTCTTTATTTAACAGAGCAGCTATGGCATTCTTTCCCATACCTTTGCCATAAAGCGCAAATATCCTCCTGACTACGCCCGCCGCGTACCCGTCGATAATAAGCCTGTTTTTATCTGTTGGTGATTTGCAGTATCCATAGCTTGCAAAAGCCCCTATAAATTCTCCGGCTTTCTGTTTTGTCCTCATTGCTGCGTGAACTTTTTCAGATATGTCTCTGGCGTATTGCTCGTTAAAGATGTTTTTGATTGGAAGCAGCATGTCGTACGCCTGTCTTGCGCTGTCGATGCCGTCTGTGATTGAAATAAATCTGACATTCCTGTCAGGGAAAAACCGCTCCAGATATTTTCCCGTGTCAATATAATCACGGCCAAAACGGGACAGATCCTTTACTACGACACAGTTCACCCTTCCCGCCTCGATATCCTCTATCATTTTTATAAAGGCAGGACGGTTAAAATTCGTTCCCGTAAAGCCGTCGTCAACGTATGTCTCAAACAGGGCAAATTCTTCCTTTGTCTCCAGATAATCACATATGAGCCTTCTCTGATTTACGATGCTGTCGCTCTCCGCCCTGTCGCCGTCCTCTCTGGATAATCTTATGTAAGCCGCCGCATTGTACGCAGGATGTTCAATCACGTTCCTTTGCTCCTGACGGCTGTTTTTCGTCCACGCGGTTTATGTGGGATCGCAGTATGCGAGCGACAAGCTCTGCGGCGGAAATTTGTGATAAATACTTTCTTTCCACATCGTATGCGGCGGCAGATTTCCCGATTGTTTCCAAGGCGTCCTCTCTCCGTCCCCATTCTTTACAAAAAACATATTATTAGGGGCACGTCCATTATGACGGACACTCCCGGATCATTGCGCCGTGCGCGGCGCCTTTTTACGCCTCTTAGGTATGCCTGCGTAAGCCGCGCCGCAAAATACCGCCGCCGTGCCCTGCGTCAATGACAACGCACGGACGATCCTCATCAATAACGTTGACCCTGTCACCGCTTGCATAGAAAGCCGTCTCACGGCCCACATACACGGCGGACAGGAGCAGCAGCGCCGCCATGGCCGCTGCAAGAAAATGATTCTGATACTTTTTCATGTTCTTATCCTGCCAAAAGCTTTACCATAATGTATGCTTTCCGGCTTTCCTTTAAAACCCGTATAAGCCTTAATGCTATAGTCCGACCGCGGTCACATTCCGGCATAACCGTTTACCAGCTCCCACGCCGCGGCTGTGCCGTATCCGAGTCTCCAGACCGCCA
>CANQSE010000005.1 GCA_947626405.1 uncultured Acetatifactor sp.
ACGGGAAAAAGTTGAGTGAAACCGACCGGAAGAAAGCGAATGTTTTATTGAATTCAGGATTATATGACAGAGAACTTTCCTATATGATTGAAAAAAATGTGAAATTAGAACAAGAGATCATTGCATGGGAGTTGAATGATAAAAAATACGTTTCGCCTGCTGCGGCAGACTGTTGATAATCTCGGAAAAGCCTGTAAAATCAATGGCTTATTTTCACACATGCTATAATGTATGTGGGGATAAAGTGGGGGAATAGGTTATAGGAGATATGAAAATATTTACACAGTATAGATGTACTAAAAAGCCAAATCCCTTGAAAAATCAAGGTTTACAGGCTTATGAAGGGATATAAAATTATGATTAAAATACTTTTCATCTGCCACGGCAACATCTGCCGTTCAACCATGGCAGAAAGCATATTTACCAATATTGTAAAGGAACATGGGCTGCAGGATCGGTTTGTCATTGACAGTTTTGCAACCAGCAGGGAGGAGATTGGCAATCCGCCTCACTGGGGCACTGTAAACAAGCTCAGGCAGGAAGGGATCCCGCTGGTACCTCACAGGGCAAAGCAGATTACTTTCCGCGATTATCAGGAGGCTGATTACATTATCGGGATGGACGATTGGAATATAAAAAACCTGAACAGGATGTTGAAAGGCGATCCGGATAAAAAAATATACAAGCTTCTCGCTTTTGCCGGTTCGGATCGCGATATTGCAGATCCCTGGTACACAGGGGATTTCGATGCTGCTTTTGATGATATTGCGGCGGGGACTAAGGGACTTTTCGAATACCTTAATGAAAAAGAGGGGTTTAAAAAGCGGGCCGGCATGGCTGCCGGGCAGGACGGCAAAGAGGAGAAGCATTATGATACAGGCAGTCATATTTGATATGGACGGCACATTGATTGACACTGAAAAGTATTACCGTGTCTGCTGGCCCAGGGCCCTTGCAGAATTTGGTTATTGCATGACGGATGAACAGGCTTTGGCAATTCGCAGCCTGGGGCGTCCCTTTATTATTGACAGGTTAAGAGAGTGGTTTGGGGATGAGCTGGATTATCATGCGGTTCGGGAAATTCGGAAAAAACTTGTTGAGGAGGAAATTGAAAAAAACGGTTTGCAGGTGAAGCCAGGGGCTTTTCGTCTTTTGGAGACGATACGCAGTAAGAAAATCGCGGCGGCGGTAGCAACGGCAAGCGATCCGGAGCGGACCGTACGCTATTTGAATCAGACAGGGCTGTACGGGTATTTTGACAGGCTGATAAGCGCAACAATGGTAAAGGAGGGCAAACCGTCACCGGATATTTATCTCTATGCCTGTGAAACGCTTGGGATGGAGCCTGATTGCTGTATGGCGGTAGAGGACTCGCCGAACGGCGTGTTGTCGGCGTATCGGGCAGGCTGCAGGGTGGTGATGGTTCCGGACCAGACTCAGCCGGACGATAATCTGGCTACATATCTGGACGCAGCGGTAGCTTCCCTTGCCGCCTCGCCGAGCACCTGAGCAATCAGCTTCCCTTGCCGCCCTCGCCGAGCACCTGAGCAATCAGCTTCCCTTGCCGCTATTTCCAAACCGCGTCATCTTCAAATCGCCGACTGTGGGTATTGCTTTTTGCACCCGCGTGTGTTATTATTTTCACGATAAAAATCTGAATATTCCATTATATAACATGATGCCCTTCGGGGCAGAAAGGAAGTAACAAAATGAGACAGGGTTTTGAGAACATTGTATCAAAGGTCAAGGAGTGCGGAAAAAAGAAAGTGGCAGTTTCCGTGGCCCAGGATTCCGCGGTGTTAGAGGCGGTTAAGGAAGCCAGGGAACAGGGGATTGCGGATGCAATTCTGGTGGGTGACGAGGCTCTCATACGTGAGATTGCAGCTTCCATCGACATGGATCTTTCCGCATTTGAGGTGATCAATGAGCCGGACGTGATTCAGGCATCGCTTACGGCGGTAAAGCTTGCCCACGAGGGAAAAGCTGATATGTACATGAAGGGTCTGATAGACACCAAAAATTTCTTAAAGAGCGTTCTGGATAAGGAAGTGGGTCTGCGTACAGGCGGCGTGCTGTCACATGTGGCGGTGTTTGATATTCCCACGATAGATCATCTTCTCTATCTTACCGACGTTGCGTTTATGACATATCCTACGCTGGAGGATAAGGTGCATATCATTAACAATACCGTACCGGTATGTAAAGCATGCGGCGTGTCATTGCCGAAGGTGGCGCCATTGGCGGCAGTTGAGGTGGTAAATCCCAAGATGCAGGCGACGGTGGACGCTGCTGAGCTGACAAAGATGTGTGAGGAAGGAAAAATTGAAGGATGTATAGTTGACGGCCCTCTGTCTCTGGATCTTGCTATTGATGCAGAAGCGGCGAAGCACAAGGCGGCCACTGACAGAAAAATTCAGGGAGATGCGGATATACTGCTGTTCCCCGATATCCACGCCGGCAATCTGGTGTACAAGGCGATGGTACACACCATCCCGGGGGTGAAAAACGGATGTATACTTACCGGCACGAAAGTGCCTGTAATTCTTACCAGCCGTTCCGATACTTTTGAAACCAAGGTAAATTCCATCGCGTTGGCAGCGGTTGTCGCAGAGGAGCTTGGAAAAGCAAAAAAATAAAATTATCGTTCAAACCAATAAAACAAAACAAAAAGGAGATAAATCATGGCAATCAAGAGTCTTATAATCAATCCGGGCTCTACCTCTACCAAGATCGGTGTGTTTGAGGATGAAACACTGTTATTTGAAGAAACACTGAGACATTCCACAGAGGAGATCAGCCAGTACGCTGCAATAGTTGACCAGAAAGACTTTCGTAAGAAGATTATCACCGATCTGCTCGAGGAGAAAAAATTTGACATAAAGGATCTGGATGTCGTAGTCGGAAGGGGCGGTATGCTCAAACCCATTCCCGGCGGTACATACGCCGTGACGGACGATCTCTTAAACGATCTGAAAATTGGTGTTCAGGGTCAGCACGCTTCCAACCTGGGCGGGATCCTGGCAAGAGAGATAGCGGATTCCATAGGTGTTCCTTCCTATATCGTGGATCCTGTGGTGGTGGACGAGCTTATGCCCATAGCGCGGTATTCCGGCGTCCCTGAACTCCCCAGGACAAGCGTGTTCCATGCTTTGAACCAGAAGGCGGTGGCAAAAAGGTATGCAAAGGAAATCGGAAAGCCTTACGAATCCCTGCGCCTGATTGTGGTTCATATGGGCGGCGGCGTTTCCGTGGGCGCCCATGTGGACGGGAAAGTTGTGGATGTGTTTAACGCGCTGGACGGCGACGGAGCTTTCTCGCCTGAGAGGGCGGGAGCGGTTCCGAGCGGCGCTCTGATAAAGATGTGCTTTTCCGGAAAGTATACCGAGAAGGAAGTTTACGGCAAGATCGTTGGGAAGGGCGGTTTTAACGCGTACCTTGGCACCAACGACATGCGTGAGGTGACAAAGCGTGCCAACAGCGGTGATCATAAAGCTGCCGAGGCAAAGGAGGCGTTCCTGCTTCAGGTATCAAAGGACATCGGTTCCATGGCATGCGTTTTGAACGGCAGGGTGGATCAGATCATCGTTACCGGCGGAATCGCTTATGGTGAGGATGTTGTGGCATCGCTTAAGGAGAGAGCGGGCTGGATAGCGCCTTTTACCGTTTACCCCGGCGAGGACGAACTGCTTGCGCTTGCGCAGGGCGCTCTGAGGGTGCTGAAGGGCGAAGAAAAGCCTATGACCTATTGAGAGAATGAAACGCAGAAAATTTTTTTGGCACAATATATCGCCGACAAAGCTTATTCTCGGGGGATATCTGTCGATTATACTGTTGGGAACGTTGATTTTAATGCTGCCTGTTTCCACCAGGGGATCGGGCTCTACGGGATTTACGGACTGTTTTTTCACGGCCGCGTCAGCGACCTGCGTCACAGGACTTGTGAGATTTGACACGTTTACCCACTGGACGTATCTGGGTCAGGCGGTGATACTTGCACTGATTCAGGTTGGCGGCATTGGTTTTATGACTGTGGCGATTCTGGTACTGATGCTGGCGGGAAAGAGGATAGGTTTAAGCCAGAGGACCCTGATGCAAAATTCTATTTCCGCGCCTCAGATAGGGGGGATCCTGCGGCTGACAAGATTTATTATTTTTGGAACCTTCACTGTGGAAACAGTGGGAGCGGTGCTTTTAAGCTTTGATTTTATTCCGCGGTTCGGAGTGGGAAAGGGCATTTATTTTTCGGTATTTCATTCCATATCTGCCTTCTGCAACGGGGGCTTTGACCTGATGGGGGGCGAGACGGGACCTTTTTCCTCACTAACGGGGATGGCCGGAAACTGGTATGTATGCACGATTATTATGCTCCTGATTTTCCTGGGTGGTCTGGGTTTTTTCGTGTGGCAGGATATACTTCGGCGGAAATGGAGGCTCAGCCGTTTAACTCTCCAGAGCAAGATGGTTCTGTCCATCAGCATCGCTCTTGCGGTGGGAGGGGCGCTTATTCTGACGCTGCTTGAATGGAACGGGGAGCAGTTTCAGTCCATGTCTGCAGGACAGAGGATCCTGGCCGGTCTGTTTCAGTCTGTTACTGTCAGAACGGCGGGTTTTAACACGGTGGATCTGACGGCGCTTTCTGAAAGCAGCATTTTTGTTATGATTTTTTTAATGCTCATAGGAGGCTCAACGGGGTCCACGGCGGGCGGAATCAAGACTACTACCTTTTGGGTTCTGTGCGCCAGCATCTTTGCCACCTTCCGCAGAAAGAAAAATCTTGAACTTTTCGGGCGCAGGATGGACGAGGGGATCACGAGAACCGCATCATGTGTTTTAATGACGTATCTTATATTGGTGAGCGTATCGGGAGTTGTGATTTCTGCAATTGAAAAGCTGCCGATACTCACTGCGCTGTTTGAAGCCGTATCCGCTGTGGCTACTGTGGGGCTTACCCTGGGAGTCACTCCGAGTCTTGGAATGGTGTCGAAGCTTTTGCTTGCATTTTTGATGCTCTGCGGGAGGGTGGGCTCCATAACAATGCTGCTTGCCTTTTCCTCGGACAAGAGAGTCAGAAATTCCAAGCTTCCGCTCGAACAGGTTCAGATTGGTTAAGGCATGAGGCAGACGCCGCTTGCGCAGCGCATTATACCTGGCAATCCACCGCTTGAAAAGTAAATGCCGTCGTCGCGGCGCTTCCTTTTCTGCGCTTGTGGCATATATTTTTCTCAGTATGGGCGAGAGGGATAAAAGATGAAGCAGATTTTGATCATCGGTCTGGGACGTTTTGGCAGACATATGGCTCAGAAATTATTGGAGCGCGGAAATGAAGTGCTTGCCATTGACATTGAGGAGGAGAGAGCGGACGCTGCGGTAGGTATGATCAATCAGATACTTATCGGAGACGCTACCGACGAGAGGTTCATGTCATCGGTAGGCGTAAGCGATTTTGACCTTGCCGTGATAGCGATCGGTGAAAATTTTCAGACGGTGCTTGAAATTACCGTTCTCCTAAAGGATTTAAACTGTAAATATATTGTGGCGAGAGCCACAAGGGACGTTCACCGCAAGCTTTTGCTCAGAAATGGCGCCGACTATGTCTCATATGCCGAGAGGGAAGTGGCTGAGCGGCTTGCCATAAAGTTTGGCAGCAGCAACATTTTTGACTATCTGGAGCTTACGCCTGAGATAGGAATATATGAGATTGCCGTACCAAAGAAATGGCTGGGAAAAAACATGGTGGAGCTTGCTATCCGCACAAAGTACCATATAAGTGTGCTGGCGACCAAAAAGCAGGGGCATATCTTTCCTCTGCCTCATCCGGAGCATGTTTTTGAGGAGGACGAGAGTATTATGGTCATGGGAACCGAGCAGGATGTGGAGTCGCTGTGATAGAAAGAATTTTTCAGAACTTTTTTGAGTAAGTGATGATTTGTCAAAGATCGGGCTGCTGATGCGGGTGATATGCTCCCTTCCAGGGTAAACTATAACTCGCAACAGCAGCCCTTTTCATTCAGATATCAAATCCAAAATATCTTTTTGCGTTGTAGTATGATATATCCTTTACTATGCCTGACAATGTTTCCATATCTGCGGGGAACTCTCCGTTTTCAACCCAGTTTCCAATCAGATTGCACAGGATTCGTCTGAAATATTCGTGTCTTGTGTAGGACAGGAAGCTTCTTGAATCGGTCAACATTCCCACGAAGCCCGACAGGTTCCCAAGGTTGGCCAGCGAGGTAAGCTGATCCTGTATTCCGGCTCTGTGGTCGTTGAACCACCACGCGCTGCCCTGCTGGATTTTTGCTACCGCCGTGGAATCCTGGAAGCAGCCTATAATGGTGCCGATTGACTGGTTGTCGTTTGGATTCAGGCTGTACAGAATTGTTTTTGGCAGCTCGTCGGTCACGTTTAAGGCGTTGAGGTAATCCGCCGTCTGGGAGGAGGGCGTGTCGTTATTGATGCAGTCAAAACCGGTGTCGGGACCGATCTTTTCAAACATCCTGGTGTTGTTGTCACGTTTGCAGCCGTAATGAAGCTGCATAGCCCAGCCCCTTCTGTGATATTCCCTTCCCATAAAGAGCATAAACGCAGTCTTGAATTTCAGTTCTTCTTCCCTGGTGAGTATCATTTTGTTACGGCGTTTCAGGAAAATGGCCTCGATTTCGTCGTCTGCGGCGGGACAGTACATAACATATTCCAGACCGTGGTCGGAAACCGCGCAGCCCATGGAGGCAAAGAAATCCATGCGCATCACGAGAGCTTCCTTCAGTACGGCAAAAGTCGGAATTTCCTGAAAGCCGACCACGGCGCACAGCTTGTCGAGGTAATCAAGATAGTCCGGTTTTTCTATATTCATGGCCTTGTCGGGTCTCCATGCCGGAAGCACCTTCACGTCAAAGGTGTCGTCTTCTGCTATCTTCCGGTGCCATTCCAGATTGTCAATCGGGTCGTCGGTGGTGCATATCAGGGTCACATTGCTGCGGCGGATAATATTGCGGACGCTCATGGAAGGCTGGGAGAGCTTTTCGTTGCACAGCTTCCAGACCTCGTCCGCGGTGTTTTTATTAAGCACTCCATTGTAGCCGAAATACCGCTGCAGTTCAAGATGGCTCCACTGAAACAGCGGATTTCCCACCGCCCTGCCGAGACATTCCGCCCATTTGCAGAATTTCTCATAATCGGAGGCATCCCCTGTTATGTATTTTTCCTCTACGCCGCAGGAGCGCATAAAGCGCCATTTATAATGATCCCCGCCAAGCCATACCTGGGTAATATTGTCAAATTGACGGTCCTCCGCTATTTCTCTGGGGTTGATATGACAGTGATAATCCAGTATCGGTGTGGATTCAGCATAGTCGTGGAACAGCGTCCGGGCAGTCTTTGTCTCTAACAGAAAATCCCTATCCATAAAAGCTTTCATTGAGTCCTCTCCTTCCGCCGCACAAGCGGCACGTGCATATCTCTTTCCAGATAGATTATAGCGGAGAGGACATATTTTTTCAAGATGATAATTGCTCTTGTGAGCAGGAACAGTCCTGTGGTATGATAGTGTAAACGAAAAAAATGAAGATGTCCCGGGGAAATTACAGGGCGGAAAGGAATGGTGACTTATGGGAAAAATTTTGTTGATAAGCGGGAGTCCCCGCATGAAGGGCTGTACTTATACGGCGCTCAGCCAGGTGGCGGAAACTCTTGAGAAAAACGGTGTGGAAACGGAGCTTATAGAGATCGGCCCAAAGCCTGTGGCCGGATGTATAGACTGTATGAAGTGCGCACAGACAGGTAAGTGCGTCTTTGACGACGACGCTGTGAACAGGATTATAGAAAAGCTGGATGATTACGACGGTATCGTGGTGGGATCTCCTGTATATTATGCGGGACCAAGCGGTCAGATATGCGCTTTCCTCGACCGGCTGTTTTTCAGCGCAGGCGGAAGGATGGCAGGAAAAATCGGCGCCGCCGTAGTCTCGTGCCGCAGGGGAGGGGCAAGCGCCGCTTTCGACAGGCTGAACAAATATTTCCAGATCTCAAACATGGTGGTGGCTTCTTCGCAATACTGGAACCAGGTACATGGAAATTCACCTGAGGAGGTGCTTGCGGACGCTGAGGGCATGCAGACGATGAGGACTCTTGGGCAGAATATCGCCTGGCTTGTAAAGAGCCTTGAGACGGCGCGGGAAAACGGTGTTGAAGCTCCGGTTTACGAGAGCAGGATATCCACAAATTTTATCAGGTAACAGAATGAGACTGTAAAAAAATCCGCCGGATATGCTCCGGCGGATTTGTCTTGCAATATTAATAATCAAGATCCGCAATGTCGTCTTCCGTGACTCCGGCATCTTCGGCAGCTTCTCCGAAGGCTTCAAAGTCATCCATGATTGTGTCGGAAAGATCTATGAGCTCGTCATACAGATCATTCAGTGTATCTTCGTCGTCCTGATTGTCCACCATCTCGTTAAGAATGTCGATCATTTTTTCAACATCCTTTTTGATGGTTTTTCCTTCAGGGGTTTTTGCCGAAAAATCCCTGATGATATCGTTGAGTTCGTAAACAGCGTCCTCGGGGTCATCTATGGAAAGGCTATTCATGTCGGCTGAAAGAGCGGCGATAGACTCAAAGTCTCTAATATAGTCAGAACTGGCGCTGGTCTCGCCGCTATTGCGCTCATTATCGCGATCAGAACGGCCGCTGCCAGAGGACATTTGATCCTCCATAACGTCCAGACCATCAGAAAGGAAATCCATGAACTCATCTACTGACTCCAAATCGTCCTCATCAACACCGGAGTCTTCCGCAGAATCCCTGAAATCATCCAAACTGTCGTAAAAGTCTTTAGTGGCTTTCTGTACTTTCTCCAGATCGTCTTCATCCAAATCGTGTATATCGATACCGAACATATACTCAGACAAGTCAAAAAACTTCTTGATATTCTTTTTAACTGTTTTTCCCTCAGCGGTCCTTGCCTCAAAATCATCGAGAATATCGTTAACCTCGTCCATAATGTCGTCGGGGTCAGAACCTTTCTTCAGGATGTCTATAAAATCCTCAACAGCCATATCCCGAACATCCTTGCGGTAATCGTCCTTGGAGTTTCCGCCGCAGCCTGTAAGCGTTGCAAGCAAAAGCGCAAGTACAGTAACAGTTGCAATAAGTCTCTTTTTCATTTTTTCCTCCCTTGATCAGTGGTTTTGTTTAAAATTAAAATGGCGCCTGTCATACGATAAAAAATATATCACTTTTTGTTGAGAAGTGCAATGAATTTGTGACACAAATAATTAAAAAAGTAATCTGCTGAACTGATACGAAAAAACAGGCAAAAATGAACCCTCCGCCCTGCAGGTACAGGGTGGAGGGTTTTGCGGCCTAATACAAAATGCCTTCAAGATCACTTTCGCTTACGCCTGCCCTTTCGGCGGCTTCTCCGAAATCTTCAAAGTCATCCATGACATCATCGGAGATATCGCTTAATTCGTCCAACAGCTCCATTAATAAATCCGGATCATCCTGATTGTCCAGCATGTCGTTAAGTATGTCAATCATTTTTTTGACATCCCTTTCGATGATTTGTCCTTCAGGGGTTCTCGCCGAAAAATTACTGACGATATTGTTGAGGTCGTAGACGGCTTCTTCAGGATCGTCTGAAATATTCTGCATATCGGATGCAAGCATTGCGATAGCTCTGGCGTCTTCGAGATAATCCTCTCTGTCCGAGCTGTCTGAGCCGTAGAAGTTGTCGCGGTCGTCAGGATCATCATAACTGTCGTATGAACCTGATGAGCGGTAATCATCGTCATAGTAATCATCATCATAGTCATAGGAATCGTCGTAAATGTCTTCAAGATCGTCATATGCCTCGAGAGCCATAAAATCGTCTTCATCAATGCCGGATCTTTCAGCCGCGTCGATAAAACTATCTACATTGTCTTCCAGATTTTCAATGGTTCTCATGAGGTCGTCATACAGATCGCCTGTCATGTCCGGATCATCCTGGTATTTAATAATGTCGTGCAAGATATCGGCCATCTGCTGGATGTCTCCTTTGATGACTTTTCCCTCGGCGGTTCTGACGTCCATCCTGTCGGCAAGCTGCTCGACTTCGTTCAGAACATCGCTGGGCTCGCCTGTGACATTCTGCATGGTCGTACCTATATCGAGAATAATGTTGAGATCATTCAGATAATCCGACTTTGAATCTCCTGTGTCGCTGCTGTCTGAGTATCTGTCGTCCGAATCGTAATCTTCAGTCCGGCTCTCGCTGTCGCTTCTGCGTGAAGAACTGTCGTCCGAGTCATAATCTTCCGTCTGGCTCTCGCGTCTGCTCTTGCGCGAAGATTTATCATCCGAGTCAGAATCGTCCCCGCAGCCGCCCAGAATAACTCCGGACAGAAGCAGAGCAATGGCAATTGTCCAAAATCTTTTTTTCATGTTCCTGTCTCCCTGTATAAAAAATCCGCCGGACTAGCTCCGGCGGATATGTCCGACTGCATTAGAAATCAAAATCATCGAAGTCATCTTCCGTGACACCGGCATCCTTGGCAGCATCTTGGAAATCTTTAAGGTCATCCATAAATGTGTCGGAAAGATCGGTGAGATCTCCCATAAGATCCATCAGCTTATCGGTATCGTCCTGATTGTCCATCATGTCGTTAAGGATGTCAATCATTTTTTCAACGTCCTTTTTGATGGTTTTTCCTTCCGTGGTCTTTGCCGAAAAATCTTTGACAATGCCTTCCAGCTCGTCAATAGCGT
Organism: uncultured Acetatifactor sp.; assembly: GCA_947626405.1. GTDB lineage: Bacteria > Bacillota > Clostridia > Lachnospirales > Lachnospiraceae > Acetatifactor. Next base: position 10,748 of record CANQSE010000005.1, read on the forward strand.
CCTCGGGGTCATCCATGGAAAGGCTATTCATGTCGTCTGCAAGAGTATCGATGGCCTCTAAATCCTTGATGTAATTATCCTTGGAGTTTCCGCCGCAGCCTGTAAGCGTTGCAAGCGAAAGTGCAAGAACAGTGACAGTTGCAATAAGTCTCTTTTTCATTTTTCTCCTCCCACATTGGTTGTTAATTTTTATCTGTCGGCGGCAGTACAGCGCCGCACAGATGACATTTTAGCACAGTGCGGGATGAAACGCAATATAAAAATAAAATTTATGGAGTATAATTTGCGGAAACATTTTTTAGTTGTTTTTTAGTTGTTGACACGGCAAAAAAGATGTGCTATAAGTGTATTAAGATAAATAATACACTTGACGCACAAAACGTAAACGCGCATAAAACGTAAACATGCACAAAAACCGTAAACACGCACAAAACCGATATAGAATAACACTGCGGAATACCGTGCAGAAATGTTTTGCGTCAGGGGAAAGGATAATGTAAAGAGGTGTAAGAATGATTTTTCTGGATTACAGAGACAAGCGCCCAATTTATGAACAGGTGGTTGAGAAGCTGGAGAATCTGATTGCGGACGGCGGGCTGGAAGCTCTGACAAAAATGCCAAGCGTGAGGACGCTTGCAATGGAGCTTTCCGTAAATCCAAATACCATTCAGAGGGCATATGCCCAGATGGAACAGGACGGCTATCTCTATACCGTATCAGGGCGGGGCAGCTTTGTGACATCCGAGAGCGAATGGAAGGAGAGCAGACAAAAAAAGCTATATGAAAAATGGCGCGAAATCACGGTCCGCTCAATGGAGTCAGGCATACCGGAGGACGTGCTGCAACGCGGCATCCGTGAAATCTACGGCGCTGTGAACAATCCGCAGGAGGAGAAAAGGACATGATTGAGTTTGTAAATGTGTGCAAGAGCTTCGGTGACATAAAGGCGATAGACGGCGTCAGCGCTGTCATCGAGGAGGGGCATGTGTTCGGGCTTATCGGTACAAACGGCGCGGGAAAATCCACCCTGATGCGTCTGGCCGCCGGAGTGCTCAGGCCGGATTCAGGAGAGATTCGGGTTGACGGGGAGCCTGTCTATGACAACCCCTCGGCAAAGGGAAAGATTTTTTACATTTCGGATGAACAGTATTTTTTCAGAAACGGGACTCCGGAGGATATGGCCGTTTTATACTCCGCATATTATCCCGGCTTTGACAGGGAAAAATGGAGAGAGCTTATGGGAAAGTTCGGTCTTGACGCGGGGCGAAAGATCAACACGTTTTCCAAGGGTATGAAGAAACAGCTCTCGGTGATATGCGGAGTGAGCGCAAACACGCGTTATTTATTCTGCGACGAGACCTTTGACGGCCTTGATCCTGTGATGCGGCGCGGAGTGAAGATGCTCTTTGTGCGCGAGATCGAGGAGCGCGGGCTTACGCCTGTGATTGCCTCGCACAACCTTCGCGAGCTTGAGGATATATGCGAGTGCATAGGGCTTCTCCATGCGGGAGGCATCCTGTTTGAAAGGGAGCTGGACGATATGAAGCTTAATATCCATAAGGTCCAGTGTGTGTTCAGGGAGGAAGAAATGATAAATGAGCTTAAGGAGTCGCTTACGGTCCTTGGCATTGAAAAGCGCGGAGCCCTCTATACTGTCACGGTACGGGGCAGCAGGGAGGATGTGACGGCATGTCTTGAAAGGCTTGAACCTGTGTTTTACGAGCTGCTGCCATTGTCCCTGGAGGAAATATTTATCAGTGAAACGGAGGTAAAAGGCTATGATGTCAAATCGCTTCTTCTTTAAAATTATGAAGGAGGACCTCAGACACCGGACATGGACGGCGGCGCTGTCGCTTCTGGTGGAATTTCTGGTGCTTCCGGTCGGCTTTATGGTTATGCTCGCCAACGGAAACAATACCGGTATGTTTGGCACACGTATGCAGGAATATTTCTTTGGAAATTATTTCTGCATTGCGGGAGGGATCGTGACGGTTGTCGGTGCGCTCATAGTCGGACTGCACGGCTTCCGTTTCCTTTTCCACAGGGATATGGCGGACACTTACTTCAGTATGCCTGTAAAACGATCAAAGCTATTCCTGGCATATTATCTGGACGGTGTGCTTATATACCTTGTACCGCTGCTGTTATGTCTTACTGTGACGATTGTGATCGCGGTATTTTACAGGGCGGATGTTGCTGTGATTATGGGGCCGGCGCTTTCCGGACTGCTTGTGCTTGCGCTGGTGTTTTTCCTTATATATAATCTGACGCTGACCGCGGTAATGCTGAGCGGGAACCTGATTAACTCCCTGGCTTTGTTTATGATCCTGGGAGTGGGCGCGGCATGTCTGTTTCTGATGAAGATAGGAATGTCCTCAATATTTTACTCGACTTATGTAAACGGGTACGAGAACAGCGTAATTATCAATTTCTCCCCTGTTGTTTCCGCCTTCGCCTCAGTGATCGACCAAAACGCTGCAGTCAGCGGAAATATGGCCGCTGCCAGAGGAATGTGGGGAAGGCTCATTTTTAACGCGGCTGCCGCGCTTATCCTTGGAGCTGCCGCGTTTATGCTGTTTCTTAAAAGAGCGTCGGAGCTTGCAGGACAGGGTATAAGAGCCGTAAGGCTTGCAGCCGTGATAAGGTTTGCCGTTGGAGTTTTTGCCGGTACGGGCGGATGGCTTTTCTTTTATCTTCTTACCGGAAGCAGCGGCGGGGCCGTGTTCGGCGCGTTGTTTTTCGGAATTTTGGCTTACGGTATTATGGATATTGTTTTTAACATGGATTTCAAGGCTTTCTTTGCCCATAAGCTTCAGATGGCCGTATCGGTGGCGGCCGCCGTACTGACAGGATTTTGTTTTTACTGCGACTGGCTTGGATTCGACACTTATCTTCCTGACAGATCCGACATAAGCGAAATAGCTTTTTATGATATGACGTATTCTGTAAATTCCTCGAGTGACATGGACATACCGCTTGAGTCAATGAACCTTGGCAATACGGAGGAAGCTTATGCTTATCTGAAAAGGCTGGTGGAGAACGGGGACCCGCATGAGAGCGTTATTTATGTTGAATCGAGCCAGGGCTACGCCGATTCGGCCTTTATAAAAGAACAGCCGTTATATGCAGCGACGCCTATATATGCGCGTGTAAAGCTAAACAGCGGGAAAGAATATTACAGGCGTTATTTTGTGACTCAGAATGACAGGGACGTTGCGATGCCGGTATATTTGCAGGAAGAATATATAAGGAACAGTTGTATGCTGCCGGAAGACGCAAGGTATGTGCGGCTTACATTGTCGCGGTTTGACGAGAGCGGGAGCGAGCGGATCTTTTCGACTGACAGCGGGAATACCCAGGAGGATTTAATGAGAATTGTGCGGGCGTACAATCAGGATCTGCTCGACAATCCGCAGGTCGTACTGGAGGACGTAGGCAGAAAGCTGCTGCAGATTGAAGGAAATTACCTGATTATACTTCCCGGGGAAAACCAGGCTTTGTCGAGATGGTTCGATATACCGATATATGACTCCATGGAGAGAACAATGGCGGTTATTGAAGAAATGGGCGCCGGAGAATGGCTTGAGGATATCTCGGACGTGGGAGTGAACGGCGTGGTGCTGCACAGACAGAAAAGATATCCTGACTCCGGTCAATCGGTAAGCGACGAGTGGATAAGGATTACCGATCCGGATGAGATTCGGGAGATTTTAAAGCTTACAAGTCCCGTTTCCATTTACGCAGGCTTCAGCGGAGGGATCTTTATGGAGGAATCCTACGTACGGGTAGAGGTTATCAGGGATATACAGGATCACGAGTTCGGCATGGAAACGCAGGAATCCGCCACGCTCGGGTATTTCAGGGAGGATATGCTTCCGGAGAAGTATTCTGACGGGTGGCTCACGGACGGTTTGCAGCAGTGATTTACGGAGCCTTTCCGCAGCAGATAAAAAATGTTAATGGCTTTGGGCGCATTGAAGTGTTGAAACATTTGTGTAAATCTGTTACAATATATAAGAAATTTTTCACATAGCGCTCAAAAGCTGCGGAAAGGTATGGAATTACGTGAAAATTATTGATAAGATTATTGGAACACATAGTCAGCGCGAGTTAAAGCGTATTGAGCCTCTGGTGAACAGGATTGAGGAGCTTCGTCCTTCCATGCAGGCGCTTTCCGACGAGGAGCTTCGCGCAAAGACGGAGGAATTTAAAAAACGCCTCTCGGAGGGTGAGACGCTGGACGATCTGCTTCCGGAGGCTTTTGCAGTGGTGCGGGAAGCCGCGAAACGTGTGCTTGATATGGAACCTTACCGTGTGCAGCTTATCGGAGGAATTATCATGCACCAGGGCCGTATCGCGGAGATGCGCACGGGTGAAGGAAAGACGCTCGTGGCGATCCTGCCGTCTTATCTGAACGCGCTGGAGGGCAAGGGCGTTCACGTGGTGACTGTGAATGATTATCTTGTGAAGCGTGACTCGGAGTGGATGGGACAGGTTCACGAGTTCCTTGGTCTTAAGGTAGGGGCCGTCTTAAACAGCATGTCCAGCGAGGAGCGTCAGAAGGCGTACGGATGTGACATCACATACGTGACAAACAATGAGCTGGGATTCGATTACCTGCGTGACAACATGGTTGTATATAAGGAACAGATGGTACTGAGGGATCTCCATTTTGCCATTATCGACGAGGTTGACTCGGTGCTTATAGACGAAGCCAGGACCCCTCTGATCATATCAGGTCCAAGCGGCAAGTCCACTGCGCTCTATGAAATGTGCGATCTGCTTGCCCGCCGCATGCAGCGTGGCGACGACGTACATGAAATGACAAAGATGGACGCCATAATGGGAGTGATACAGGAGGAGACGGGAGACTTTATCGTCAACGAGAAGGATAAGGTCATCAACCTCACCGAGGCCGGAGTAAAGAAGGTGGAAGATTTTTTCCATATTGAAAACTTTGCAGATCCGGAAAATCTTGAGATCCAGCACAATATCATCCTGGCGCTGCGCGCCCATAATCTGATGTTCAGGGATCAGGATTATGTGGTGAAGGACGACCAGGTGCTGATAGTTGACGAATTTACCGGACGTATCATGCCCGGCCGCAGATATTCGGACGGACTTCACCAGGCTATCGAGGCAAAGGAAAAGGTGAAGGTTAAGAGGGAGAGCAAGACGCAGGCGACAATCACCTTCCAGAATTTCTTTAACCTGTTTGAGAAAAAATGCGGAATGACGGGTACGGCTCTCACCGAGGAAAAAGAGTTTCGTGAGATATACGGCATGGATGTTGTGGAAATTCCCACGAACCGCCCCGTGATACGAAAGGATTTGCAGGACGCCGTCTACAAGACCCGCAAGGAGAAGCTTAAGGCTATTGTGGACGCGGTGGAGGAGGCTCACGCCAAGGGACAGCCCGTCCTGGTGGGTACGATCAACATAGACGCCAGCGAGGAGCTGAGCGGCCTGCTCACAAGGAGAGGTATTCCCCATAAGGTCCTCAATGCAAAATTCCATGAGATGGAGGCGGAAATCGTAGCCGACGCCGGTCTGCACGGAGCAGTTACAATCGCCACCAATATGGCGGGACGTGGTACGGATATAAAGCTTGACGACGATGCGAGAAACGCCGGAGGCTTAAAGATAATAGGCACGGAGCGGCACGAGTCGAGACGTATCGACAACCAGCTCAGAGGACGTTCGGGACGTCAGGGGGATCCCGGCGAATCAAAGTTTTATATCTCCCTGGAGGATGATCTGATGCGGCTGTTCGGCTCGGAGCGTCTCATCGGCATATTCAATGCTCTTGGAGTGCCGGAAGGCCAGGAGATCGAGCATAAGGCTCTGACAAACGCAATCGAGTCGGCTCAGAAAAAGATTGAAAACAACAACTTTGGAATACGTAAAAATCTGCTCGAATACGACAGGGTGATGAGCGAGCAGAGGGAGATAATATACGACGAGCGCCGCAGGGTGTTAAACGGCGAGAGCATGAGGGATTTCATCTATAAGATGATTACCGACATAACCGAAAACTGCGTTGACATAAGCATCAACGACGACGTCGATGTGAGCGAGTGGAACTTCAACGAGCTGAATACCCTGCTGCTCCCCACGGTGCCTTTGGATCCCGTTACTGCCGAGCGCGTTCAGAAGCCAAGAAAGAGCAGCCTCAAGCAGCAGCTTAAGGAGGAGGCCGTGAAGCTCTATGAGAGCAAGGAGGCTGAGTTCCCCAACGAGGAGTCAATCCGTGAGCTTGAGAGGGTTATTCTGTTAAAGGTAATAGACAGAAAATGGATGGATCACATAGACGATATGGAGCAGCTCCGTCAGGGGATCGGCCTGCAGGCATACGGTCAGCGCGACCCGCTTGTGGAATATAAGATGAGCGGCTATAACATGTTCGACGAGATGACCCAGAACATTAAGGAGGAAACGGTGCGTCTTCTGTTCCATGTGAAGGTGGAGCAGAAGCTTGAGAGGGAGCAGGTGTTTAAGGCTTCCAGCACCAACAAGGACGACACTGTGGCAAAGGCTCCCGTGAAGAAGGAAAACGCAAAGATTTATCCCAACGATCCCTGCCCGTGCGGAAGCGGAAAGAAGTACAAACAGTGCCATGGCCGTAAGGCGTGAGTATGAAAACTGTTATAAAGCTCTGATATATTGTATAAAGCTCTGATATATTGTATAAAGCTCTGATATATTGTATAAAGCTCTGATAATACTGTATAAAGCGGTGATAATACTGCATAAATTGTTAATTTGCCGCACCTTGGTGTAAAAGCGTGCGGCGCAAATAAAAGAAAGAAGGTGACGCAGAGTGGTAGAACTTGATCAGATGAAAACTGAACTTATGGCTTACGAAACTCCATTAGCGGAAGTGAGGGATTCACTTTGACCTTGCAGGCAAGGCAAAGAGAATAGAAGAACTGGAAATGGAGATGGAGGCTCCGGGGTTCTGGGACGACCCCGAACGCTCAAATCTCAAAATGAAGGAGCTAAAAAATCTTAAAGATACCGTGGAGAGCGTGAACGGTCTTTTAACACAGTATGACGATATACTGACTCTGATCGATCTGGGTTACGAGGAAAACGACGCTTCAATGGTTCCTGATATCAGGGTCGAGCTTGACAGCTTCATAAGCGAGCTGGAGGAGCTTCGCATCAGCACGCTGCTTTCCGGAGAATACGATAAGGAAAATGCCATCCTGAAGCTGAACGCCGGAGCGGGCGGCACCGAAAGCTGCGACTGGTGCGGCATGCTTTACCGCATGTACACAAGATGGGCTGAAAAAAAGGGATTCCAGGTGGATGTGCTGGACTATCTTGACGGGGACGAGGCCGGTATAAAATCCGTGACCTTCCAGATAAACGGAATCAACGCATACGGCTATTTAAAGTCGGAAAAGGGCATCCACAGGCTTGTGCGCATATCTCCCTTTAACGCGCAGGGCAAGCGCCAGACTTCTTTTGTTTCCCTGGATGTGATGCCGGATATCGAAAAGGATCTGGACGTGGAAATCGACGAAAAGGATCTGCGCATCGACACCTACCGAAGCAGCGGAGCAGGCGGGCAGCACATCAACAAGACATCCTCGGCCATCCGCATAACGCATATTCCGACGGGGACTGTGGTCCAGTGCCAGAATGAGCGCAGCCAGTTCCAGAACAAGGACAAGGCAATGCAGATGCTCAAAGCTAAGCTTTATCTGTTGAAGCAGGAGGCAAATGTGGAAAAGCTCTCGGATATACGGGGCGAGGTGAAGGACATTGCATGGGGAAGCCAGATCAGGTCATATGTGCTCCAGCCGTATACGATGGTAAAGGATCACAGGACGGACGTGGAGACGGGAAACGTGGATGCGGTTCTCGACGGGGATCTGGATCCGTTTATCAACGGTTATCTGAAATGGATTAATCTAAGGGCGGGCGAGTAGCCTGCTCTTTTTTTGCCTGCGGGTTCATAATGTCAAGGAAGAAACAGGCGTAAGTCATATTTCTGTAAGGCTCCAGCCAGAGATAGCCGATAAAAAGGCTTAAAACGCAGAGAAGATCCAGCGGGAAAAAGCTAAGCTGTAACAGGAAAAAACGTTTTCTGTTCCCGCGCATCAGATGGAAGCTTTGTCTTATGATGTCTCCCGCCGATTTGTCAGGGAAGTCAAGCTGCAGGAAAAAAGCCAGGCTTACTCCAAGACCGGCATAGATGTAAAACGCGAAGCCGAAAACCGCGGCTGCCACGGCTGCTGCAAGGAAAGCGATGTCTTTCGTGTAGTAAAAAAAATCCATAAGGTACTGGGCCGGCAGCAGGCACACTGAATGGATCAGCGCACGGATGCCGGAGATTGACAGTGTGGTTGCGGTGTCGGCGCGGAAGCAGTAAAACAGGTTGCTGCACGAATACTCAAAGCCGCATGCAGCGTTTAAGAAAAAATACGCAACCCCAAGATTGAAGACTCCAATGAGCCAGGAGAGTGCAAACGAGGTTATTCCCTGAACGGCGTAATAGACCGCAGGATTTTTTGAAGCGGGTACGTATCCGGATATAAAGGAGGATATAAGACCGGCCAAAAGGGATGCAATGAGGCATATCAGCACTGCCGATCTGTATTTCCCGTCCAGTTTGTTTTTTGCAATGTTTTTTAGTTCGTAGCGCTCTTTATACTGTACCATGTAAGGCCTCTCTATACCGCATAGTCAAGATTCATGCCGCTGTATCTGGAGCGGTCCGCAGATTTTAACTCTTTCTGGTAAGGATTATCTTCGTTGTAATATTTGATCTGAGTGTGGGTCGTGCCGCCGGATATATAAGTCCTGCCGCACTCTGGACATACCGCCATATGAATTGACACCGATGCCCTGAGCACTTTTCCGCCTTTAAGGGCAGCCTTTGCGTAGGCGTTTGAGACATGCTCCTGCTCGTGGGCGCGGACTGCGGCGCCGGCGCTATCCGGAGAAATGTGCGTGGGTGTCTTGAAAGAGACCATCTCGTTGGAGCCGTCCTTGTATTTGCGGTTTCTGCAGGTCTGGCACTCCTGTGTCGGGTCCTTTATGCCCTTAAGCTTGTTTTCTTCCTTTTCCTTCTCGGGATCTTCGGGCTTTCCGGGCGTCTTTTTCCCGTAAATACCGGGGAATTTTCCGTCCGCATCCGGAGATTTTCCGTAAATGGCCGAAGATTTTCCGTCCGCGTCCGGAGATTTTCCGTAAATGGCCGAAGATTTTCCGTCCGCGTCTGAGAGTGTCCGCTTCAGGACACTTCTGTCTGTAAGATCATTGGTCTGTCCGTGGAATCCGACATTTGAATATGGTGTAAGATTGATCATGGTCAGTCCTCCTTTACATCTGCGGAAATATAGAGTTACTTCCGTAAAAGATCGTAATATTGGTTCAGATAATCCGTATAAACATCATACCCTGCTGCGGGGTTCGTACTGTAAGGAGACGCGCCGAGCATTTCGTCAAGCTGTTTTAATATTTCGGGCAGAGCCAGCAGGGCGCCTGCAAGCAGAACGATTCCGATCACGGTTCCTATGCAGGACAGTATAAGACCGCTTTTGGCGGTGCTGTTCAGCCTGCTTCCCTTTCTGTATACGAGAAGGGCAAAAAGTATGCCGAGTGAGCCGA
>CANQSE010000006.1 GCA_947626405.1 uncultured Acetatifactor sp.
CTAAGCCGAGCGGAAGCGTGTCTGTCGGGAGAACATCGGCAGTACCGGGCGTGACTTGCAGGGAAAAGGCTGAACTGTTGCGACGGGGAAGTAAAAGGAAAGCGAATTGACCTGACATTGTAACTCGGCAAACTCAGCAAAACTCAGTAAAAGGAAAGCGAATAGTCTTGACATTTACTAAAATGAACCTTATAATAAATGTTTAGTTGATAAAGCATTTGACATTAAACATGAATTTAACTTTTTAAAATGACTTTGGGACGGAGGAGATTATGAAAAAATTACGGTCCGCATTTTAAAAAGTTAAAGATAAATTTATCATTAAAAGGAGGAAAAAGACATGAAAAAGAAACTGCTTGTATTAATGCTTGCATCCGTCATGGTTCTTTCATTGTCTTCCTGCGGAGACGGGGGGGCGGATCCTGACTCGTCTTCGGCACCGACGGAAAGTCCTGATGCCGGAAGCAGCGACGGAACTGACGGAACTCAGACTTCTGATGCAGATGCAAACTGGGACGGCGCGTATATCGACGCGGATGACTACAAGGCTTATATCAGCAATGATCTGGATCAGATTGTCATTGACATCCAGGAAGGGCTGACGGCAGACGAAAAGACGGCGGTGGATGCGGCCGTTGCATCGGGAAAAGAGGCGATTGCGTCCGCCGGAACAATTGCCGACGTTCAGAAAGCCTATGACGATGCGTATAACGCTGTGCTCGAATGTATCCCCGTGGCAAACGGAATGATTTCATATTCCGACAGGAGCAACGAGGAGCGTCTTAAGATGCTTGGCGCTCTGGAGACGTATGCGTACAGAACCGGTACTTGCGGAGTGCCTCTGTTTGAGGACGGCGTGATCCAGCTGATCAGCGAAAGAGTGACGCCCGGCACCGAGAATTATATTCCCGGCTATGGCTTCGGTATTCTGGCAGAGGGCAGCATCAACGCCGATCTGGATTATGAAACCAATGCCGACTGGAAAAGGTATTATCATATTCTGAACCCCAACGATCCCGGAACATTGAATTACTTAAACGACCAGGGTTCCGAGGTGCTTGATTTCTATAGTTATATCTCGGCATCATATTTTGGCAATTTCATGAATGATACCAAGGACGGATATGACTGGGTACCTGAGCTTGCAATGGAAAAGCCGGTTGCATTAAATGACGACGACGGAAACGGCACTGCAACCAAATGGAGATTCCAGGTCCGCACAGGCGCGGAAGGGCTGAAGTATACGACAGCCTCCACAATTGAGTCCCGCGCGGCTTTCAACAACAGAGATGTGGAACTCGAGGATTATATTACACCGTATAAGCTGCTCCTCACTCAGAGCAACCAGATGTTCAGAGGCTCCGAGATGGCTAATAACACCACGGGCGCAATAGTCGGAGTAAAGGCGTTTTACGACGGCACCGCGAACGGTTTTAACCAGGATCTCTGGGATCAGGTCGGAATCAAGGCGTACGAGGAGGACGGCAAGAGCTATCTTGAGTTTGAGTTTACTCAGGAGATGACGCCCTTCTATGCGATGTACTATATCAGCAGCCCGCTGTATATGCCGGTTCCGCAGGATTTCATCGATCTTGTTACGGTAAAGAACTATCTTGGCTTTAACAGCGACGCAACGGAGACTCCTGTAGACAACTCCCTGTGCCTTGGCGCCTACTATCTTGAAGCCTATCATCAGGATCAGGAAGTGGTTTACAAGAAGAATCCCAATTATGTCTTTGCAGACACCAAATACAGTATTGAGGGCGTACATATTCGTATTTTCCCTGCGGCGAAAGAGGATCCCGAGGCTTCCTTCAACGAGTTCCTGGCAGGACATACGGATGCTGCATCTATCCCTCAGACCAGACTGGACGAATACCGCAGCGACCCCAGAGCAAGGAAGACGACAGGAAGCTCTGTGTTTAAGCTGAATATAAATGCTTTGGATACGGAAGGATGGGAGGAGCTTTTCGGCGAGAACGGTACTGTTACACAGACCCCCAAGTCCGATTACTGGGAGGTTGAACCCGCTCTTTCCAACTCGCATTTCAGAAATGCCCTGCTTCTTTCAATTGACAGGAATACCTTTGCAAATGCGAGAGGCAGTATCGCTTCAGTGAATTACTTCTCGTCGGATTATCTGTGGAACCCTGAGGAGGGCCTTTCCTATGACTTGACTGACGAGCACGCAAAGGTAATAGCTCCCCTGGTTGAAGGCACCGACGGTGCAGGCTACTCTCTGGAGCTTGCAAGAGATTATTTCCGTGTGGCTCTCTCAGAGCTTGAGTCAGAAGGCAAATACACTCCCGGAACGGCGGACGCTCCTACGGAGATAAAGCTTGAGATCGCATGGATGTATCCTCAGCACGAAGAAAATTATCACAACGAGATTAAGGCTTACCTGGAGAGCGCATTTAACGATCCCAGCGTCTGCGACAACAAGTATAAGCTCAATGTCGAGTTCTGGGTAGGAAACGAGTGGTCTGACGTTTATTATAACAAAATGATGCTCGGACAGTTTGATCTGGGCTTTGGCTCAATCAACGGAAACAGCCTGAACCCTCTGGACTTCATGAACGTTTTGTCCTCCAACCAGGACATCTCCGGAACATTCACCCTTAACTGGGGCACCGATACGAATGATCCTGATGCGTATCCTATAGTCTATGAAGGACAGCGCTTCTCCTATGACGCTTTCTACCTTGCGGCCAACACGCAGGCAATCGTAAATGACGGAAGCAACAAGGACGCGTTTACATTCAACTATGAGCCGATCAAGAAGAACGACGACGGATCCTACAGCGGCTCAATGGAGATAACCGCCGCGCTTCCCGACAGTACGACCCTGACCGTGACGGATGTGGTATGCTGCGATTATGAGCGTTACAACAACGGCGACGGACAGTACGAGGAGGAATCTGTCGAATGGGTGGCTGAGGACAAAGGAAACGGCGTGACAATGGTTACATTTACCGTTCCCGCGGAGCTTGCGGCGGCTTATGTCGATGGCAACGGAACCTCCGAGAATCCTACGGGCGCAACCGGTTTCGACTTCTACTATGACTACGAGCTTGAAGGCAAGGTATCGTCCGGAAACTACTATTCCACAAACGACAATTTTGTGGTAGAGTAAACCTGATTTATGATTTGACCTGTTGACTGAAATAATTTTAAAACGAAGGCAATGCGGCCGGATGGATTGCCGGCCGCATTACTTTTTAGATACACTGAAATATAAGGGGGAACTATGGCGAAATATGTAGCGAAAAGAATTGGTCTGGCTTTTATGACAGCCTTCATCATACTTTCATTGACATTTATTCTTGTAAAGCTTCTCCCGTTTAACCGGCCGATCGGAGGAGATGCCCAGCAGATTGCTTATTTTGACAAACAGTATGCTCTGGGCTATGTTTATCGGTTTGACCATGAGGAAACGATGTACGGCGAGTATCTGTACAGGACGCCTTTGGAGCATGGACGCGCCAATTATTATTATCAGGTGCCTGTGATGACGCAGTATGTCAACTGGCTTAAGAACATAATCACAAAATGGGACTGGGGCTACAGCAAGACATTTCAGCCAAATGTCTCGGCTGCGGTTATTATCGGTTCGAGAATCGGATATTCAATACGTCTTAATATTTTTTCCGTTATTTTTTCCGTGCCCATCGGCATACTGCTGGGGATATGGGCAGCATTGAAAAAGAATACTATGACCGACCACGTCATCTCAACGCTGGTCATGGTCTTTATATCTATACCAAGCTTTGTGCTGATATCCTTTGTGCTTAGGATATTTGCCTACAATCTGAACTGGCTCCCGAGCGCATGGCCTACGGAGTCAGCCGACATAATGATGAAGGTGAAGGGATACATTATCCCTGTGTTCTGCCTGTCCTTTGGATCTGTCTGCGGCTACTGCCGGTTTACCAGAGCAGAGCTGTGTGAGGTCATGGAGAGCGACTATCTTCTGCTCGCGCGGACAAAGGGTCTGACAAGGCGTCAGGCGATTGTGCGCCACGCGCTGAAAAATGCAATGGTGCCGATTTTCCCTTCAATTCTTGCGGAATTTATCGGAATTTTGGGAGGCTCAATGATCCTGGAGCAGCTCTACAGTATCCCGGGAATAGGCAAACTGTTTGTTCTTGCTCTGAATTATAAGGACTACGATATCCTGTTTGTGGATATGGCGATTTTCACCACGCTGGGTCTGCTGGCGGGTATATTGCTTGATCTGTCTTACGGTTTTATTGATCCGAGGATCAGAATGGGGGCGAAAAAGTGATGGCCGATACGGAAAAAAACAGAGTTTTTAAAGAAGATGATTTCGTACTGATCCAGCAGGATAAGCGCGTTACGGACACAAAGCTTGAGACGAAGCCCACGACGTTTTTAAGAGACGCGCTCAGGCGTTTCCGCAAAAACAAGGCTTCGGTCGCGGGCAGCTATATTCTCGGCATACTCATCATTCTGACCATACTTGTGCCGTCGCTTTCGTCTGCAAACATTACGACGGTAAATTCCGCGGAGGCTTTTTTGGCGCCAAAGCTTTTTGAGGCAGGCACGGGCTTCTGGGACGGCACGCGCAAGATAAAGCATGTGGTGTATGACAAAGACAACGAGATACCGGCTTTGTCGGAAAAAAACTCCGTTGCCTCCATCAAGTCGGCTCTTGTAGATATCAAGATCGATCCTGAGCCTACAAAGATTGATGCGGCAAACCCCTATGGGGAAGGCGGAGCCGTTATGCTCACCACGGACTCTGCGGTTGACAATAAAAACGCGTTGATGTATTCAAAGGCGACGTCCTTTGACACGAAGGGAAATTACACACTGGACGTTGTATTCAGGGATGAAGACGGAGTAAACAACTGCATGCTTGGAGAGTATGCCGTTTATCTCATGGCGGGAGACGAACAGATCATGCTTAAGGATTTTTCCAGAGATTACAGTCCCCTGTCCATAAATATAAGCGAAGCGCTCAAAGAGGCTTCTTTGGATTCGATTCGTGCCCAGGTTTTTTTTGAAGTCAAATCCTCCGCCGAGAGCGTAAACTACATCCTGATTGAAAGCGCTGTTTTAAGCGCTGACGAATCCGTGTCCAATGCGGAGGAACTGGCGCAGATTTCAATTTCTGACGCCACGGATTTCATTAATGTATCGGACACATCAGATCTGGCCTACTGGTCCTGCACGGGCAGAAAAGGAATCCACGATTCCCTGATATACTACTGCGATTATGTTATAGATACGTATGACCTTGTGTACGGCCAGGGCGACGTGGTGACGTATCCTGCCACTGAGGTAAACAGATGGATCGAGGCCGGATACTGTCTTTACGATTACAAGGTTGGTCCCGAATCGTTTGTAAAGCTTACCGACGACTGCCCCATTGACGTCGTGGAAGACCAGGCTATCATGGGGATTACAAAGAAGCTTTCCAGCATTACTGCAAGGGGCTGGGCGTATAAAAAGATGGGATACGACAAGATGCCGAAGTTTTTATTCGGAACCGACGCTTCAGGCTTCGATCTTTTTAAGAGAGCCTTTGCGGGACTGCGCACGTCGCTGATCCTGGGTATTTGTACTGCGGCCTTCTGCTTCTGCTTCGGACTGATATGGGGTTCAATCTCCGGATACTTTGGCGGCAACGTGGATATATTGATGGAAAGATTCTGCGATATTCTGGGCGGCGTGCCCTGGATCGTGGTCATGACGATATGTATTCTGCACCTGGGAAATAATTTCTTTACCTATGTGCTTGCACTCTGCATGACGGGGTGGATAGGAACGGCGGCGAGAACCAGAACGCAGTTTTACCGTTTTAAGGGACGTGAATACGTACTTGCGTCGCGCACTCTCGGATCGTCTGATGCAAGACTGATTTTTAAACATATTCTGCCCAATTCGCTTGGAACGATAGTAACCTCAAGCGTGCTGATGATACCGAGCAGTATTTTCTCGGAAGCTACGCTTGCGTATTTGAATCTTGGACTCCAGGGACGGCAGTCCTTCGGCGTAATGATGTCAAATAACCAGCCGTATCTTGGAGTATATCCGAATCTGGTTATATTTCCGGCTGTCGTCATGGCGCTGATGATGATTTCATTCAACCTGTTCGGAAACGGACTGCGCGATGCGCTCAACCCGGCCCTGAAAGGAAGCGAATAAAAAAGTAGAAAGATAACGGAAAGGTGTGTAAGATATGGCTTCGCAGGATAAGGTTTTATCGGTAAACAATCTTGTCATCAACTTTAAAACGGACAACGGCATCCTGAAAGCCGTCCGTGACATATCCTTTGATTTGTACCGCGGTGAAACGCTTTGTATCGTGGGTGAATCGGGTTCGGGCAAATCGGTTACTTCAAAGGCTATTATGGGTATTCTCGCCAATAATGCCATAATTGAAAACGGAAACATCATGTACAGGGGAGAGAATCTGCTCGAGGTTTCCGAGGACGAATTTTACAAGATACGAGGGCACAAGATCGGCATGATTTTCCAGGATCCACTGTCCTCGCTCAATCCGATTGTGCGCATAGGAAAACAGATAACGGAAGCCATGCTGATAAATTCAGACAAGCTGAAGCTTATGTACCATGACCTTATCAGCGACGATCTCATACGCTATAAAAACACTCTGTCCAAGATGAACATCGAGATAGCGGCGGAAAAACGCAAGCTTGATGAGTTTATCGCAGAGACGGCCGCAAAGGAAAACGTAAGCTCCGAGGAGCGTGCCGCCGACAAAAAGGCTGTTAAGGAAAAAAAGCTTGCCTTTAAGGAATTTGAAAAGAACACCCGCGAGGAGTACGAAAAGAAGGCAAAGGAGCTTAAGGCTGTACTTACGCAGACGGAAAAGAAAGCAAAACAGCAGGTAAAGGAATACAAGGAAAAGGTAACCGCAGAGCACAAGGCCCGCCTTGCGGAGCTTAAAGCCAGTCTGGCAGGGCTTGGCAAAAACGGTTCGGCAGACGACGGCGACAGGGAGAAAATCCTTAAGCAGATCGAGGAGGAGAAGCTTGAGTTTACAAACAAGCTGAAGCTCACAAAGGCGGAAGCCAAAAAACGCGCGCTGAACATTATGCGCGAGGTGGGAATACCTGAGCCTGAGCGTCGTTTCAGGCAGTACCCCTTTGAGTTTTCCGGAGGTATGAGACAGCGTATTGTAATTGCAATCGCGTTGACCGCATCCCCCGAAATTCTGATATGCGACGAGCCTACCACGGCGCTTGACGTGACGATTCAGGCGCAGATACTTGAGCTTATAAACAGAATAAAGGCCGAGAGGAACCTCTCATGTATTTTTATCACGCATGACCTTGGAGTGGTGGCTAACATGGCCGACAGAGTGGCTGTCATGTACGCGGGAAAGATTGTGGAATACGGCACTGCCGAGGAAATTTTTTACGATCCAAAACACCCTTACACATGGGCGCTTCTTTCAAGTATTCCGGATGTGGACAGCAAGGAGAAGCTCGAAGCGATCCCGGGGACGCCGCCAAATATGATTTACCCTCCAAAGGGCGACGCATTTGCCGCAAGGAGCAGGTACGCCATGAATATCGACTACAGGGAGGAGCCGCCAATGTTCAAGGTAAGCGACACACATTATGCGGCCACGTGGCTTCTTGATCCCCACGCGCCAAAGGTCGAAATGCCCAGGATTGTGAGCGAGAGAATAAGAATTTCACTTGAGGAAGACGCATAAAGACATATTGCCTGTTGCATAAATGGAGGAAAGATGAGCGAGACAAAAAGACAATACACGGACAATACCGGTGATAATGATTTTAATAATCGGTACAATATCAATCCGAAGGTGAAACAGAAGCCGGAGCTTCGGGAAAATGGCATCATTCTTTCCGTAAGGCACCTTAAGCAGTTTTTCTTTTTCGGAAAGGGTGTCAACCGGCAGAAGCTCAAAGCGGTCTCAGACGTCTCCTTTGACATAAAAGAGGGAGAATGTCTCGGGATTGTGGGTGAGAGCGGATGCGGAAAGACGACTACAGGAAGAAGCATTATACGCCTCTACGATATTACCTCGGGCGCAGTCTACTATAAAGGCGTCCGCATAAGCGCCGGAACGAGATGGAACAGGAAAGAGATTAAGTGGTCCAGGATCCGGCTCAACAAAGAGATAAAGGAAATCAGGGAAAAGCTGGAGAGCGATATCGCGGAGGTTGACAAAGAAAGCCCGGACGGCCAGGCGCGGATTGCCCGGATGAGGGAACAGGCGGAGAAGGATATCGCTGAGCGCAGGGCTAAAATAGAGGAAATTAAAAAAGAGCAGACTGAAAAAATCCGGCAGATTAAGTATGACAATGAGCATACAAGCAGGAAGCTTCTCAACGAGATTCAGATGATTTTTCAGGATCCCGTGGACTCCCTTGATCCCAGAATGACGGTTGAGGATATTATACAGGAGGGTCTTAAGATCCAGGGCTTTAAAAATAAGCAGGAAAATCATAAAAAGGTAGTGGAAATGCTCAACCGTGTGGGGCTTGTAGAGGAACACGCCTCACGCTATCCGCATGAGTTTTCCGGCGGTCAGAGACAGAGGATCGGTATCGCCAGGGCGCTTGTCATGAATCCCAGGCTTTTAATCTGCGACGAGCCGATTTCGGCGCTGGATGTCTCGATCCGCGCCCAGGTAATAAATCTTTTGAACGAGCTGCAGGAGGAGCTTAATCTTTCGATTATATTTATTGCGCACGACCTGTCGGTGGTGAGATATTTCTGCGATACGATAGTTGTCATGTATTTCGGAAAGGTAGTCGAGAAAGCGCCGAGCGCCGAGCTTTTCGCCCACCCTACGCATCCGTATACAAAGGCGCTGCTGTCGGCCATTCCCAAGCCGAATCCCAAATCGGAGAGAAAGAGAAAGCGTATTCTCTATGAGCCCGACAAGGTTCACAATTACTCTGACGACGACAAGCCGAGTCTCAGAGAGCTGTGGGAGAATCATTTCGTGTACTGCAACAACGCCGAATATGAAAAATATATGAAAGAATGGAAAGCGTGACGATGGGGTCATGGAAAAAATATCTTGCGGCGTTTCTTGTCAATACTGCTTTTACGCTGCTTGTCCTGTTTTTGAGAGGTTTTGAATTAAAGATATACTATGTGGATGCCTTCAGCGTGGCCGGAGGCATTTCCGTATTATTGGCGCTTTTGTTCTGGGTCTCCCGGGCAGGCGCCTTTGACACGATTCGATACGGTTTTTCAACGCTGTATTCCGGAAGGAAATACAAGGATCTCTACGAATACAGCAGCGCAAAGAGAGAAAAGCGAGACAGGAGGGGCGGGATCTCAAAGCCCTTTTTTCTGGTTGGAATCGGTTTTCTGGCCTGCTCGCTTTTGCTTTCGATTTTGTAGGATGGAGACATCGGGGATTTTCCCGTAACGCGCGCAAACTGATGTGGGAGGTGAATCTGATCCCGTGTTATTTAAGCTGCACAGTGATTACAAACCCACCGGAGACCAGCCGAGGGCCATCGCAGAGCTGGTGAAGGGTTTCAGGGAGGGAAACCAGTTCCAGACCCTTCTTGGCGTAACAGGCTCGGGCAAAACGTTTACGATGGCAAATGTTATTCAGGCTCTACAGAAGCCCACGCTTGTCATTGCCCACAACAAGACGCTTGCCGGCCAGCTCTACGGGGAATTTAAGGAATTTTTTCCGGAGAACGCGGTGGAATATTTTGTCTCGTACTACGATTACTATCAGCCGGAGGCATACGTGCCCTCCTCCGACACTTATATCGCAAAGGATTCGGCCATCAACGACGAGATCGACAAGCTCAGGCTCTCCGCCACGGCGTCTTTGACTGAGCGCAGGGATGTTATTGTGGTGGCAAGCGTCTCCTGTATATACGGCCTTGGCAGCCCTGACGAGTACCAGGACATGGTTGTTTCCCTGCGCCCCGGCATGGTAAAGGACAGGGACAAGGTGCTGAGGGAGCTTGTGGACATCCAGTACACACGCAATGAGCTTGATATGCAGCGCGGATGCTTCCGCGTCCACGGCGATGTGATTGAGGTTTACCCCGCCCAGGGTGGAGATTATTTTATAAGAATCGAATTTTTCGGAGACGAGATTGACAGGATTACGGAGGTGGAACCCCTGTCCGGAAAGGTGCATGCGACATTAAACCATGTCGCCATTTTCCCCGCGTCTCATTACGTGGTATCACAGGATAAAATCAAAGCAGCCTGCGAAACTATAGAAAAAGAGCTCGAGGAGCGCGTAAGGTACTTTAAGGCGGAAGACAAGCTCATCGAAGCTCAGCGCATTGCGGAGCGGACAAACTTTGATATTGAGATGCTTCGGGAGACCGGCTTCTGTTCCGGAATCGAGAATTATTCCAGGCATTTAAGCGGCATGCCCGAAGGCGCTCCCCCTATGACGCTGATGGATTTCTTCCCGGAGGACTTCCTCATCATCATAGACGAATCGCATATGACCATACCGCAGATTCGCGGCATGTACGCGGGCGACCGATCCAGAAAGACCACTCTGGTTGACTACGGCTTCAGGCTCCCGTCCGCTCTGGACAACAGGCCCTTAAATTTCAGCGAATTTGAGTCCCACATTGACCAGATGCTATTTGTATCCGCAACGCCGTCCGACTATGAGGCGGAGCACGAGCTCCTTAGGACCGAACAGATTATCCGCCCCACAGGACTTCTTGACCCCAGGGTTGACGTGAGACCGGTGGAGGGACAGATAGATGATCTGATTTCCGAGGTCAACAGCGAGACGCAGAAGCACAACAAGGTGTTGATAACGACGCTCACAAAGCGCATGGCTGAGGATCTCACCGACTATATGAAGGAGGTGGGAATCCGCGTCAAGTACCTTCACTCTGACATCGATACCCTGGAGAGAGCGGAGATTATACGCGATATGCGCCTTGACGTGTTCGACGTGCTGGTCGGAATAAATCTTCTCAGGGAGGGACTTGACATTCCGGAGATTTCCCTCGTGGCAATCCTTGACGCCGATAAGGAGGGATTTTTGAGAAGCAGCACCTCGCTGATTCAGACTATCGGCCGCGCGGCCAGAAACGCGGAAGGCCATGTGATAATGTACGCCGACACCGTTACGGAATCCATGCGGACTGCCCTGGACGAGACTAACCGCCGCCGGGAAATACAGATGAAATATAATCAGGAGCACAATATCACTCCTCAGACAATTCAAAAGAGCGTGAGAGAGCTCATAACAATCTCAAAGGTCATCGCCAGGGAGGAGATGAGGTTTGAGAAGGATCCGGAATCCATGAGCCGCATGGAGCTTGAGAAGCTTATTGCGGACATTCAGAAGAAGATGCAGAGGGCCGCCGCGGATCTGAACTTTGAGGCCGCCGCGGAGCTCAGAGACAAGATGATTGAGCTCAAGGAAAAGCTGCGTGATATGGATAAGGAATAAGAGGCATCCGGTATCAACCGGAGGGCGTCTTAAGGAGAGGTCATAATGGAAGAAGCAAAGAAGATGCGTCCCAGGGAATATATAAAAATCCGCGGAGCAAGGGAGCATAATCTTAAAAATATCGATGTCGATATTCCAAGAAACGAACTTGTAGTTCTGACCGGACTGTCAGGTTCCGGCAAATCGTCTCTGGCCTTTGACACAATATATGCCGAGGGGCAGCGCCGTTACATGGAGTCGCTGTCCTCGTACGCGCGTATGTTCCTGGGCCAGATGGAAAAGCCAAACGTGGAGAAGATAGAGGGGCTTTCGCCGGCCATCTCCATCGATCAGAAATCAACTAACCGCAATCCCCGCTCGACGGTTGGAACCGTGACGGAGATCTATGATTATTTCCGCCTGCTCTATGCCAGAATAGGTATTCCGCACTGTCCGGTCTGCGGAAGGGAGATTGCCAGGCAGACGGTGGATCAGATGGTGGATCAGATCATGGCTCTGCGCGAGGGCACAAGGATCCAGCTTCTTGCCCCCGTTGTCAGAGGCAGAAAGGGCGAGCACGCCAAGGTGCTTGAGAGGGCAAGGAGAGCGGGATATGTCCGAGTGCGCGTGGACGGAAGCCTTTATGAGCTGACCGAAGACATACCGCTTGACAAAAACGTGAAGCACAACATTGACATTGTGGTGGACAGGCTTGTGGTGAAGGACGGGATCGAAAGACGTATCGCGGATTCCATCGAGAACGTGCTCAACCTTTCGGAGGGACTTCTGGTGGTGGATGTTGTTGACGGCGAGCCAATGACGTTCAGCCAGAATTTTGCCTGCCCCGACTGCGGCATAGGCATAAGCGAGATTGAGCCGAGAAGCTTTTCCTTCAACAATCCGTTCGGCGCCTGCCCTGTCTGTCTCGGACTGGGCTATAAAATGGAGTTTGACGTTGATCTGATGATACCGGATCAGACGCTGAGCATAAACGAGGGCGCGATAGCGGTGACGGGATGGCAGTCCTGCGCCGATAAGACAAGCTTTACAAACGCGGTGCTGAGGGCGTTATGCAAGGAGTATAATTTTGACCTCGACACTCCGTTTGAGAAATACCCTGAAAAGATCAAAAAAATCCTGATACATGGTACTGACGGAAAGGAAGTGGAGGTTCATTATCAGGGTCAGCGCGGCAGGGGCGTCTATCCGGTAGCCTTTGAGGGACTGATACGCAACGTGGAGCGCAAATACAGGGAGACATTTTCGGAGACCATGAAGCAGGAATACGAAAGCTTTATGCGTATTACGCCCTGCAGGGAATGTAACGGCATGCGCCTTAAAAAGGAATCTCTTGCGGTGACGGTCTGCGATAAGAATATTTATGAGATAACGGCCATGTCAATCAGCGAGCTCAACGTCTTTCTTAAGACGATGGGACTGACCTCACAGCAGCAGTTAATAGGAGGTCAGATTCTCAAGGAAATAGGCGCAAGAGTGGGATTTCTGGTGGATGTGGGACTGGAATACCTGTCTCTGTCCAGGGCGACAGGAACGCTCTCCGGAGGCGAGGCGCAGCGTATACGGCTTGCGACTCAGATAGGATCCGGGCTTGTTGGCGTCTGTTATATACTTGACGAACCGAGCATCGGCCTGCACCAGAGGGATAACGACAAGCTTCTTAACACCTTAAAGAGTCTCAGGGATCTTGGGAACACGCTGATCGTGGTAGAGCATGACGAGGACACAATGCTTGCGGCGGACTATGTGGTTGATATCGGCCCCGGGGCCGGAGCGCACGGAGGAGAGGTTGTCGCCTGCGGCACCGCGGAGGAAATAATGCAGGTGCCGGAGTCGGTAACTGGACAGTACCTCAGCGGGAAAATGAAAATTCCCGTTCCGGCGACGCGCAGGAAACCGTCAGGGTGGCTTAAGGTGCTGGGGGCGCAGCAGAACAATCTCAAGAATATTAACGTGGATTTCCCGCTGGGGGTGATGACATGTGTGACAGGCGTGTCAGGTTCTGGCAAGAGTTCTCTGGTAAATGAGATACTTTATAAAAGACTGGCAAGGGATCTGAACAGGGCGAGGTGCATCCCCGGAAAACACAGAGATATAAAGGGCGAGGAGCAGCTTGACAAGGTAATAGCAATCGATCAGTCTCCGATCGGAAGGACGCCGCGCTCCAATCCCGCAACATACACGGGTGTTTTCGACCAGATCAGGGATCTGTTTGCGTCAACGGCCGACGCAAAGGCGAAGGGCTATGGGAAGGGCAGATTCAGCTTCAACGTAAAGGGAGGACGCTGCGAGGCTTGCGGCGGGGACGGCATAATAAAGATAGAGATGCACTTTCTCCCCGATGTGTACGTACCGTGCGAGGTATGCGGCGGGAAGCGCTACAACAGGGAGACGCTTGACGTAAAATATAAAGGGAAAAGCATATATGACGTACTGGAAATGACGGTGGAGGAAGCCTGCGGCTTTTTTGAAAATATGCCGTCGATACGCCGAAAGATCGAGACACTCTACGACGTGGGCCTGTCGTATGTAAAGCTCGGGCAGCCCTCCACAACTCTGTCGGGAGGCGAGGCACAGAGGATAAAGCTTGCGGCGGAGCTGTCAAGACGCAGCACGGGCAGGACAATATATATCCTTGACGAGCCCACCACCGGACTGCATTTTGCGGACGTACACAAGCTTGTGGAAATTCTTCACAGGCTTGCCGACGGCGGTAACACGGTGGTTGTAATAGAGCACAATCTTGATGTGATAAAAACTGCGGATTACATTATAGACATCGGCCCCGAGGGCGGCGACGCAGGAGGCACGGTCATTGCCAGGGGTACTCCGGAGGAGGTTGCCGCAAACAAAAAATCCTACACCGGAATGTACGTTAAAAAAATGCTTGACAGGGCATAAATTTAAAAAATTTATTGATAAGCACTAAAGAAATCGGCACGGCAAGCCGAAAAAATAATTACTAAGGCATGGAAGCGGAGAATTGAGCGGACGGAACCGTTCTTTTCTCCGCGTTATTTTTTAAGAAATTTTATTTACGTAATTTTTAAAAAATTTCATTTACCCCTATGAAAACGGAAAGATTTCGGTTATAATAAACAATGTATGACCAGATTTATCCGAAGAAAATAAGAATCAATTTGGAAAGGGGTAACAGCGGATGCAGTGTACGGATATTGGTATTGATTTAGGTACAGCCAGCATTTTAGTATACATCAGAGGAAAAGGAGTCGTCTTAAAGGAACCCTCTGTTGTAGCTTTCGATAGAGATACAAACAAGATAAAGGCCATAGGAGAGGATGCACGCCTGATGCTCGGAAGGACGCCCGGCAACATTGTAGCCGTACGCCCCCTGCGCCAGGGAGTTATCTCCGATTACACCGTAACCGAGAAGATGATGAAATATTTCATCCAGAAGGCGCTGGGCAGGAGAGCATTTCGCAAACCCCGCATCGCCGTCTGTGTCCCGAGCGGAGTTACTGAGGTGGAAAAAAAGGCCGTTGAGGATGCGACCTATCAGGCCGGAGCGCGTGAGGTTTCAATCATTGAGGAGCCTATCGCGGCGGCGATCGGAGCCGGAATTGACATTTCAAAGCCCTGCGGGAACATGATCGTCGATATCGGCGGCGGAACCTCCGATATTGCGGTGATTTCACTCGGCGGAACCGTCGTAAGCGCTTCCATAAAAATTGCG
The DNA here is from genome assembly GCA_947626405.1 of uncultured Acetatifactor sp. Taxonomy (GTDB): domain Bacteria; phylum Bacillota; class Clostridia; order Lachnospirales; family Lachnospiraceae; genus Acetatifactor. The sequence goes on from CANQSE010000006.1 coordinate 15,123, forward strand.
GGTGACGATTTTGACGAAGCCATTGTGCGTTACATGAGAAAGAAGCATAATCTCCTGATCGGCGAGAGAACAGCGGAGGATATGAAGATAAAGATCGGCTCCGCCTACGCCAGACCGGAGGTCGATTATATGGATGTGAGGGGCCGTAACCTTGTGACGGGTCTGCCAAAGACAGTCAAGGTTTCATCGGAGGAGACGGAGGAGGCTCTTAAGGAGACCACGGCTCAGATTGTTGAGACGATACACAGCGTGCTTGAGAAAACGCCGCCCGAGCTTGCGGCGGATATTGCGGACAGGGGAATAGTCCTCACGGGGGGAGGCAGTCTGCTTCGCGGGCTGGAGGAGCTTATCTCCGCAAAAACCGGAATCAACACAATGACGGCGGAGGATCCGATGACCGCTGTTGCGATAGGGACCGGAAAGTATGTGGAATTTCTTTCCGGATACAGGGACAACACATAAAAAGAGGAAGGATGACGAGATGTTAAAGGGTTTATACACTGCCTACACCGGAATGATAAACGAACAGCACAGGATGGATACGCTGACCAACAACCTTGCCAATGCCGACACGGTAGGCTTCAAAAAGGAAGGCGCCACCAGCCAGTCATTCGGAGATCTGCTGGCGGTTAAAATCAAGGACGCATCCGTGGGAAAAAGAATTGCACAGCCCATCGGCTTTAACAATCCGGGCGTAAAGATCGGGGAAAATTATACCGACTATACCCAGGGCTCTTACAGGGTCACGGGAAATACCTACGACCTGGCGCTGGCGGGCGACGGATTCTTTGTGATAGAGTACACAAACAAGGCGGGGGAGACCTCTACTATGTATACCCGCGCCGGACAGTTCACGCTTAACAGGGAAGGATTTCTTGTTACGGAAGACGGAGACTATGTGCTCGACACTCAGAACCGCAGGATACAGATCGACACCCTGCAGGACTCCGTCATAGATAAGGACGGAACGATATATCAGAACGGAAACGCCGTCGCCACAATTCAGGTGGCTGACTTTGAGGATTACAATTACCTTGAAAAATTCGCGGAGACTTATTACCGTCCGGTGGAGGGAGCCGTATTTACACCGTCAAACGCGGTGATAAACTCCGGATATCTCGAGATGGCGAATGTCCAGATTGTAAAGGAAATGGTAAATCTGATAACGATTACCAGAGCCTATGAGAGCAACCAGAAGATAATACAGACCTATGACAGCTCCCTGGAGATTGCGGTGTCGCAGCTTGGAAGGGTTCAGTAGTAAGAGATAATTAAGTGACGGAAAGGAAGTATACATATGGTAAGAAGCTTATGGACCGCGGCAACGGGAATGATAGCGCAGCAGGCAAATCTTGACACGATAGCGCACAATCTCTCAAACGTAAACACCTACGGGTATAAAACCGAGGTAAACGAGTTCAAGTCGCTGCTTTATCAGACGCTGCAGACCAGGACCACCACGGCAAACGGGGATCAGAAGCCCACTAGCGCTCAGGTTGGACTTGGCGTGCGCAATTCAGCCATATCGTCCATATTTACAACGGGAAACATGATTAATACCGGCAGGGAGACATCGTTTGCGATAGACGGAAAAGGCTTCTTTGCGGTGAGAGGAGCGGACGGCAACACATACTATACCCGCAACGGAAATCTTCAGTTTACCCTTTCCGGCAACGGAAATATGCTGGCGGATTCCGAAGGTCTTCCGGTACTCGATACAAACGCAAATCCCATTATATTAAGCGAGGATTATGTTGTGAGCAATATAGTGGTTTCCTCGGACGGAACGATCTGTTACCCTGACGAATCAGGGAATCCGCAGTCTCTTGGGATCACGATAGGTCTATACCAGTTTAACAATCCAAACGGTCTGGAAAAGCTCGCGGACAGCCTTTATGCGCAGTCGGCGGCAAGCGGCCAGCCCATAAATGAATCCACAAATCCTAACGTGCAGCGAAGCAAGGTTATACAGAACTATCTGGAGGGCTCAAACGTTCAGGTGGCTGACGAGATGGTAAACATGATAGTGGCGCAGAGGGCATATGAGCTCAACTCAAAAGCCATCATAGCCTCGGACGAGATGCTGCAGCAGGCAAACAATCTCCGCCGTTAAAGGCAGGACTCGTGACGGCGCAATATAAGACGCCCTGATTTGACAGGGAAAAGGACAGAGGGAGACGGAAATTATGGTAGATATGTCTGATATCACATCGATGTACAGCGACATGTATGCTTCCGCGGCCAACCAGACTGCCGATAAGCTGAAAAACCAGCTCGGAAAGGATTATTCAAAGGCTTCCGACGAGGAGCTGATGGATGCCTGCAAACAGTTTGAGGCGTATTTTGTGGAGCAGCTTTACAAGGGAATGATGAAGACCGTTCCGCAGAATGAAGATGCGTCGAACTACACATCTATGATGACGGATTTTTACAGGGATCAGATGATCCAGACCATGGCCGAGCAGACTACAAACCAGACAAGCCTTGGCCTTGCGCAGATGCTTTATGAGCAGATGAAGCGAAATTACGGCATCCAGGACGCGCCCTCTCAGGCTGACGACGGGAATGTAAACGCCGCAGAAAAAGTCGAATTATAGGCAGGAGCCATCACGGCTTTTGCCATATCTTCAGCAAAATAATTACAGGCTGCTTATATCGGGCAGCCTTCTTTGCACATCACGGACAAATCAGGGAGAACAAATGGAAACCATAAACGGATTTGTGGAGCATATCGTTTTCCAAAACGCAGATAACGGATATACAGTGATGAATGTGATTGCGGGAGAGTCTGAGATCACCTGCGTCGGTATGTGTCATGGCCTGACTCAGGGGGAGAGCATCACTGCAGAAGGGGAATACACGGAGCATCCCGTCTATGGAAAACAGTTTAAGATATCGCATTTCAGGGCCACAACGCCGCAGGATAAGGCCGGAATTGAGCGATATCTGGCATCCGGAGCGGTAAAGGGCGTGGGAGCCGCTCTTGCCGCACGCATAGTAAAGCTTTTCGGCGACGACACATTCCGTATTATAGAGGAGGAACCCGAGCGCCTGGCGGAGGTCAGGGGAATCAGTATGCAGAAGGCCCGCGAGATCGCCTCCGAGATGGAGGAAAAGCGGGAGCTTCGCGACGCTATGGTCTATCTCCAGAAATACGGGATATCAAACTCCCTGGCCGTAAAAATCTATAACGCCTACGGCATGGGACTGTACGCAATCATGAGGGAAAATCCCTATAAGCTTGCGGAGGATATAAACGGCATAGGCTTTAAGCTTGCGGATGAGATTGCCGCAGCGGCAGGGATCCATACGGATTCGGATTACCGCATCCGAAGCGGCGTCTTTTACACTCTGCTCGCCGCAGTGGGTGAGGGGCACTGTTATCTGCCGCTTGATAAGCTTCTGGACAGGGCAGGGAGCCTTCTTCAGATTGACATTGAGAATATCCGCCCGCAGATAGACAATCTTGTGATGGATAAAAAGATTGTGGTGAGGGACGGGTGCGTTTTTGCGCCGTCATATTACTACGCGGAGTTAAACTGCGCCAGAATGCTGCATGAGCTTAATATTCCCATGGCCGAGGCGGAAAACCTGCCGTGCCAGGACAGCATGACGGAGAAACAGCTTGAAAGGATGGCCGCCCAGCTTGGTATGGAGGCGGACGATCTTCAGCTAAAGGCAGCGGCGCAGTGCATACGAAACGGACTCTTTATTCTGGCGGGAGGACCGGGCAC
>CANQSE010000007.1 GCA_947626405.1 uncultured Acetatifactor sp.
CGTGTTGTCTGCTTCAACATGAATTATACGGGTAAATCCACGTTGCTGCAAATGTGAGGTCACTTCATATTATCTAAATGCTGACGTTCTGGCAAGATAAATTCCTCCTGTGCCCTCGTAACCTCCGGGGCGGGATGTGGTCGTTATTTTGTTATGTCAAAAAGTCTTCCCGCGAAACATTCATCATTATATGTCATGCTGGCAAATTTTTCATATTCCTCAAATGTACAAGAATGACCGTTAAAGCTGACGCGGTTTTTGCTGATATTGAAATGTGCATAATTTTTGCTTTCCAGAATGATGTCTGCCATGTCAATACCATCTCCATAATAAAAATGGTGAACAGTGCAGCCCGGAAAAAGAATCTCGGCAGCTTTTTCAAACTGTTTAATCATGCCTTGAATACCTTCTGCCTTAAATCCGTTATCCTTTGTTTCAACCGTAATGTTTAACATATTAGGAACCCTCCTGTGTTTTGATGGTCTTATTATATACTTATATAAGTATATGCGCAAGACGTAATATTTCACAAAGATTTATAAACTTATATAAGCTTAATTTGTGCAATTTGTATACTTGTATAAGTATATCCTGCTGTGCTATGATTTAGGGAAAGAAAGGCGGTGGATTATGGGAACATCTGCGACAAGGGCAAAGAATAAATTTAACCGTGAGCGGTACGACCAATACTTGCTCACAATGGCAAAAGGCGACAAGAAACGATATAAGGCGATTGCTGACGGAAAGGGAATGAGCATGAACGCCTATATCATACAGGCAATCGAAGAAAAGATACAGCGCGACAATAATTAGATTGGCATAAAAAACGAAAGGGGATTTTAAAATGCAGGAAGTTTATGAAAACATTGTAGACCAAATAAGCGCGAAGCGTGATGAATTAAAGGAAAGGCAATTGCAATTCACTATTTTTTGCGAAAGAAATATGGATTCCCCGCTTTTTGAGAGCGGCGCAATAAATGCCTTATTGGTTATGCAGCAGTTAAAATTCGAGATTGCCCAGCTTGAAAAAACGGAAACGCTCATAAGGGCTATATATAAAATAGAATGACGATTAGGGCGGCCTTATAGCCGCTCTTTTTGTGCGGGAAAAATTCGGTACAAATAAAGATTCCACTTGCTGTAAAATGGTATTAACAAAATATTAGTGGAGGGAATACTCATGAACAAAACTAAGATTGATTGGTGTGACAGCACATGGAATCCGATTACGGGGTGCCTGCATGGATGCGAATACTGCTATGCGCGGAATATTGCGCGGCGGTTTGGAAAGAATTATCCAGACTACTCCCCATCAGCAGTTGAAAGTGGTTTGCATATTATCGACACAAAATTTGACGATACACCATATCCTTTTGGATTTGAGCCAACATTACACGCATACCGCCTCGATGAGTATGTCAACAAAAAAGGCAGAAACATATTTGTCTGTTCGATGGCCGATATGTTCGGTGATTGGGTACCGGATTCGTGGCTTGATGAAGTGTTCGCGGCTTGTGAAAAAGCGCCACAGCACAACTATCTTTTCCTGACGAAGAATCCGAGAAGGTACTGCAAGAATGAATACGGCTATGGTGTTCCTCTCGGCGAAAATATGTGGTATGGAACAACAATAGCGAAATGTGATGATATTAGCAGGTTTAATTACCTACCGGCATTTTGCAACAATACTTTTGTTAGCATAGAACCGCTGTTGGAAGATATAGAGCCGGGAAAGTGCAATATCATGTTCCGACAAGTAGATTGGTTCATTATCGGTACAGAGACCGGCCGCCGGAAAAATAAGGTTGTGCCGGAAAGAAAGTGGATTGAGGATATTGTGAATGAGTGCCGCAAATACGGAAAGCCGGTATTCATGAAATCCAGTCTTGCTCCGATATGGGGAGAAAATCTCATACAGGAATTTCCGGCAGGACTACAGAAAAGCGCTTCGTAAATTCGGTACAAATTTTTTCGAGAAGTGTGGTAGTATGTAAACATAGGGGTGAAACCCCATGCGTACGGCTTTCCCTTAGGGCTAGTTCCTGCGGGATACGCGGCCCGGCTGTACGCAAAACACCACGCGACGTATTCAGGGTGACGGGCTGGCGGCGCGTGGAAAACAAAAGGTGAAGAGGAAAAAGGCAATGGTGGAAGTAGGAAAAACTGTATCATGGGTAAGCCAATCGCAAGGGAGCCAAAAGCGGAAAACCGGCAAAGTGGTTGCGATTGTGAAGATGAAAAAAAGCGCATACGATTTGATTCCCAAAACAGCGAAGAAAAGTCATGTCAAGTTTAGCAATAATTTTGATTTTCACCGGGAGCGCGTTTTGGTAGCCGTCCCCGCTGGGGTAAATGGCGATATTACACATTATTATTGTCCTGCGTTAACCACGCTGATTATGCAGGGAAATTGAAAATCTGGTCAGTGGCGGAAAAAGGTAGACGCTTATCAGGTAAGGGAAGATAAAAATATATTCCAGATGCTTCCTATGCGTGGTGCGAATCCACGCCTGACCAATAAGGGCCGAGAATTGGGCGCGACAGAAGGTAAGACCCGGAAAAGGCACGGACTATAAACCTAGACAGGAACAAATGCGAAGCGCTTCCTGCGGTATCGGCTCTTCGGAAGGATAGAAATATGAGTGATGATTTTGTGGCTATATACAAATGCCGATTGTGCGAAGAAAAGATAAGATATGGTCATGCTGGGAATTATATAGCCGTTTCGGACGTTGTTTTTATGTCGGCAGGAGATGACAGTTGCAAGGCAAAACCCAAAATCATGCACTTTTGCAATGATGGCTCTGTTGGACTGGCCGACTTCCTCGGCTACAAAAAAGAGGGGATTTAATGGCTTGCGAAAAATCGAACACCGATTTCTGCCAAAACCGCAAGCGTCTGACAGAGCCGAACATAAAGGCGATAGAGGACGTGCTGAACCGTGGGCGTGATGCAGAAATCCGCCTTGACAGAAATCGGGAAGTAGTTGTTTATGAAGTGAGGAAAAACAAGGTTTAAGCCTTTATAGATTGTTGGTGCATATATGGTTTATGCACAACGGCAGATTGTTGCCAGTAGACGCGAGAGATCGTGTTTGCTGGCATTTTTTATTTTCCAGACTTACAACCAACTTGCGTAAAGCTTGCGTAAAACTTGCGTGAAACTTACAACCAACTTGCGTTTGATTTGCTTACACCATGCCATTTGGCTTTCACACCTCCTATTCACTTTTCTGGCGCACCCGTCCGCAAGGGAAACGCTGACGCGGCGGACAATGGCGGTTCGATTCCGCACGGATGCATTACTGGGCGCAGTATACACGCTTACTCTCAACCGGGGACAGACCGGTATAAACACAATGTATGGAGGACATTATGGCAGATATTTTTGAGTTGCTCAAAGACGCGGGAGTTGAAATCCCGGCAGACAAGAAGGACGCGTTTAATCGCGAGTTCCGAAAAACCTACAAAAGCGAGGGCGAAGTTTCCAAAGTGACCGGAAATCTGGAATCAGACCGGGACGCTTGGAAGAAACGCGCAGAGGACGCGGAGACCACGCTGAAAACCTTTGATGGAATCGACCCTGCGAAGATTCAGGCGGAGGTTGAGACGTGGAAGCAGAAAGCGGAAACGGCTGAAAAGGACTACGCCGCAAAGCTGGCGGAACGCGATTTTGAAGACGCGCTGAAAGAGGAAATCGGCCAGTATAAATTCACGTCCGAAGCGGCGAAGAAATCCATCATGGCGGATATTCGTGCGGCTGGGCTGAAATGCAAAGAGGGGAAAATCCTCGGCCTGTCCGACCTTATTACGCAGATGAAAGAAAAGGATTCTTCCGCTTTCGTTGATGAGCAACAGCAGAGCCTTGAGCAGAATCGCGCAAGGTTCACGAAGCCGCTCAATCCGGGCGGCGGAACGAAACTGACAAAGAAAGACATCATGGACATTAAAGATGCCGGAGAGCGACAGAAAGCCATCATGGAGAACAGGGAACTTTTCGGCTATTAAGTCAGAAAGGAAAGGATTATGCCTGCAAGAACCAATCTTACAACTATGGAGCAGTTTTCTCAGGTAAAAGCCCGCGAAGTGGACTTTGTCACACGGTTTGGGCTGAACTGGGACGCGCTCAGAACGATTATGGGCATTATGCGCCCGATCAGAAAGGAACCCGGCACACAGCTTATTTCCTACAAGGCCAGCGTAGACGGGACGTTACAGGGCGGCACGGAAGTGGGCGAAGGTGAGGAGATCCCCTTCACCAAACTGAAAGTGGAGCCTGTATCCTACAGCGACATCGAATTTGCGAAGCACGCGCGTGGCGTTTCCATCGAAGCCATCGCAAAGTACGGCGCGCAGGTTGCCATCGAGCGTACAGACGAAGCGTTTCTGTATGCGATTCAGAGCAAAATTCTGGGGGACTTTTACAAGTTCCTTGCAACCGGCGAACTGAAATTCAATGAAAAGACGTGGCAGAGAGCGCTTGCTATGGCGAAGGGCAAGGTTCTGGACAAGTTCGCGGCTATGGACAGGGACGTTACGGAGGTTGTCGGCTTTGCCAATCTGGTAGACGCTTACAGCTATCTGGGTGACAAGGACGTTACCATGCAGACCATGTTCGGCCTGAATTACATCGAGAATTTCCTCGGCTACCGGACGCTGTTCCTCCTGCCGGAGAAGTACATTGCCACGAATCAGGTGATTGCTACTCCGGTAGAAAACATCGACCTGTATTACATCGACCCGTCCGACAGCGACTTTGCGCGAGCCGGCCTTGACTTCACTGTGCAGGGCGAAACCAACCTGATCGGCGTTCATGTGGAGGGCGATTACAGCCGTGCTACGGGCGATATGTACGCCATCTATGCTATGAAGCTGTGGGCTGAATACCTTGACGGTATCGCGGTTGCGACAGTCCAGGGGGAATGATAGGGTCTGACGTTGCGAGCGTGCCTGAGCAGGGCCAGACCCTAACCGCAGTAGAAACAACCAAAAAGATTTCCGATTTCGTTGGTGAGGATATTTTCGTGAACACCAACGGAGAGGTTTTCGGCACGATAAAGAAGGTTAAGAACTTCACGGAGTTTGCAAAGGGAGAGAAGGAAGGGTACTACTTCCCGATTACCCTCGGCGCGGACTATACCGGCAAGGAAATAACCTGTAAGGGCATGGAGACGAAGGAAACGAAGTCCAATGACCTCAACTGGATTGTGAAACTTTCCAAAGGCAAGGACAGCACATTCACCTTCAGCGCTGATGAAATGCCCGATTTGACGCTCACCTTCAAGCACGCAACGCTTGAGGAATAACGAGAGGGGAGACAGCCCATGTACGCAGACGAAGCCTACTATACAACCGAATACGGCGGCAAGATGGTTCCGTCTGCGGACTTCGGGCGGCTGGCCAGACGCGCCGGGCGGATTATGGACAGCGTGACGCTTAATAAACTGCGGTTCGCATTTCCGACAGAGGAATACGATGTCACGGCGGTAAAGGACTGTATGTGTGAACTGGTGGAATTTCTCTATCAGATAGAACAGTACAACGCCAGCGCAATGCAGAGCGTAGGTGTCGCGGCGCAGTCAGACGGGACGGTTAAGGGAAAGGTGATTTCTTCCATTTCGTCTGGTTCTGAATCTGTCAGCTACAGCGTGGGCGGCAATATCGGAACGTCCGTATCCGAAGCCGCAAAGAGCGAAGCCGCGCTGATGCAGTCCGCCGGCACGATGATACGCACGTCCCTGTCTGGCGTGCGGGACGCAAACGGGGTGTTCCTGCTGTACGCGGGGATTCCGTATCCGGGAAAGCGTGGTGCTGTTTGATGGATTTCGGGCTTAATTACGATGATTCCGTAATTGTCTACAACTACTACGAAAACAGCGTCACGGAGGCCTCTTACTATTTCGGCACACGCTTTGACGGTGTGAGGGTGGAGCTGACAGAAGCGGCGAACATCAAAGCAAGCGGATTGGAAAATGCTGATTCCTGCACGGTGAAAATCAAGAATGATGGGAATCTGCCAAAGCCGTACCTGCCGCCGGAAACGTGGAACGACCTCACAACGGAGGAAATGGAGAAGTTCTTCACGCTGGACAAGACGCGGAATAACTTTTTCGTGGTTGTCAAAAAGCAGGAATTGGGCATTGACATTGAACTCCCTGTTGGAATGGTGGACGACAGCGATCGGCAGTACAGGAACGGATTCTACCAGTATATCCGCGAAAAGTACGGTTACACATACGCAATGCACACGGCGGACGTTTACCGTGTCCTGCCGCGATTTGAGGTAACAGGCGCATGAGTGATGAAAGAATCGAACCACTTGCAAAAAAGGAATATGACCTCATAGGCCGCGCGCTGTTGGAGCTGGTTTCGCAGTTCCCCGACCTGCCGGAAGATGTGCCGATTCGCTACCAGCTATTGGACAGCACCGAATGTTTGGGGATCATTAGTATGCCCGGCGCAAAATATCTTCGGTGGTATTTGGACGGCGGATTTGCGGCACAGGTTAGCTTTCGAGTGGCATACAAGAGTTTCCCCACCACCAACAATCAGCGCATTAACAGTCAGGCATTGGTGGATGACATCATGGCTTGGCTTGAGAACACTGATGAATTACCCGCCCTAACAGGCGGCAGAACGATAACCAAAATTACCGCTTCCAACAGCCTGCCGTACTTAGATGAGACAGGTGAGGACAAAAGCATCATGTTTGTTGCTGACGCGGTGATGGAATACAAAATGAAAGGAGTATTCGGATGAAAAGACATTTGCTGGCTCATTTCGTGGATATCAAGATGGACCACACTTATGCTCAATCGGAATATCACCTGATAGGCGAAGGTGTTTCATCTCTGACAGAGGAATTTAATGCCGAGGAAGAAACCGAACAGTGGATTAACCAGGAGAACGGTACTACGGACATTAAATCCTACACCCCGAACATCGAGGTTGAACGGCAGGACGTGGACCAGGAAGATACCGACCTGACAGACTGGTTTGAAGAGATGATTGACAAACTTCCGACCGGGAAAAGCGCGGTGACCTCTTACATTCGGGTTCGGCTGAAAGGGCAAGGCCCGAAATATCCGGCAATCCGCAGACAGTGTGCTGTTATTGTCGGTAGTACTGGCGGAGACGCCGGCGGCAACGTGACGGACGTCCTTACTTTGGGCGGACGTGGTGACGGCGAAGCCGGAACTTTCGATGCAACGGAAAAGACGTTCACAGTATCGGAAGCGGTGGCACTGAGTAAGAAAGGCACTCCCGTTATTTCCAAAAGTGACCTGAGTTGAGGTATTAAGCCTCTCGCTTAATATATCCGGGTGTGTTCCTTTCAGTCATGCCCGGATTCTGAAAGGATATTAAGACTATGGCAGATAAAAAGTTAAGTATCAACAGTGGCGTTAAAACCATCGAGGTAAACGACAACGGAGATTATATCTCCATTCCCATGAATGACGGCGCATTCTATGGGCGCTTTAAGGACTTTCTGGCGTGGCTTGATGCGAAACAGGCTGATATGCAGAAAGCCCCGGAAACAGTCCAGAAAAGCGCCACAGAAGCGGTAGAACAGGGCGAGGATAAGCCTATTGACATCGGCGCGTTATCGTCCGCGCTGGATACATACACGGGGCTTTGTAAAGAAATCTGCGAACGGCTTGACGCGCTTTTCGGCTCTGGGTGTTGCCGGAAGGTATTCCCCGGAGTGGAGATTCCAGATTTCGTCCTGATTGATGATTTTCTCGAACAGATTACGCCGATTCTGGCAGAGTTCGCGCAGGAGCGTAATGAGAGAATCAATCTGAAATACAACAGCCGCCGGAAGGGAGCGAACAGCCGCTAATGTGGAACATTCTGCTAGACCCGTTACCAACTGAATACAAGGGCTATCCCATTGATTCGGACTTTCAGACGGGGATACAGATGTTTCAGGCGCTCAACGACCCGGAACTGTCGAAAGCGGAGGGAATGTGGCAGGCCTGTTCCCTCCTGTTTCCGTCAGAGGACAAGCCGGACATAAACACGGCGATTGAGGGTGTGCAGTGGTTTTTATCCGGCTGGTACACCGATAACCGCGAGGACGGGGAGAAAAAGGAAAATTCCATTACAGATTACGACATCGACCAATGGCGCATATATAGCGCGTTCCGAGCGCAGTACGGTATCAATCTGAACACGGACAAACTGCATTTTTGGGAGTTTATGGGTTTGCTTACCACTCTGGACGAATGCGCATATACCCGCGTTATGGACATCCGTCAAAGGAAAATCAAGCCAAAAATGAGCGCGGAGGAAAAGGAAGCCCTGCGCCGGGCGAAACGGATTTACAGCCTTGACACGTTGGAAGAGGGGCTGTCGCTAGAAGAACAGGAAGCGGTTGACGCTTTTAAGGCATTTTTAGGGAAGAAATGAGGGGATTGCCGTGGCTGATGATTCAATTCGAGTGAAATTTAATATCGACACAGCGAACTTACCTTCTCAAATGCAGAGGATTGTCAATTCCATCAAAAAGGCAGAGGGCGAGGTTGAGCGTCTGCGGGCAAAGATGGATACGCTGAAAGACCAGCAAATACCATCTCATGAATATAAAAAACTGCAGGCTGAATTAGATGCCGCAATAAAGAAGTATGAAGAATTAAATGATACTGTTGAAACATTTAACAGAATCGGAACGGATAAGAAATCGCCACATTACCAAAGAGCAATAGGCGAAGCGCAAGACCTTTATATGAAAATAGAGGAAATCCGTGGCGCAATGTTTGAACTTGAAGAAGGCGGCAAGGCGTTCACGCTGGGCGGCGATTCGGAAGAATATGCAAAAATGGCGGCGCGTGTGGATGAATTAAGCGGGAGTATACAGGTAAACAAAACCCGTCTGACAGAATTACACGCAAAGCAGAAACCTATTGCGAAAGAATTTGACAAGGTAAAAGATAAGGCGGAAAAAGCATTTTCATCAATAAACAGGCATTCCAGAAGATCTGGGAATTTTATACAGAAATTTTTCCATCGGGTGAGCGGACTTGCAAAAAGAGTTTTTATCTTTTCGATAATTACCAGATTTTTTAGATCAATAATAAACAGCGCAAAAGAAGCGTTTACGGCTATTGCAAATTACGACAACTCATTTGCCACCAGTTTGCAGAATTTGAAAAACCAATGGAAAACGCTATGGAACCAATTCGCCGCCACGTTCGCACCCGTTGCTCAAGCTATTTTGAACGGGCTTACCCGTATTGTTAGCGCGATTTCCACCGCCATGTCCTATGTGGCGCAGTTTATCGCCTTACTGGGTGGCAAAAGCACGTTCACAAGGGCGAAGCAGATACAGGATTCTTACAACAAGTCCCTTGACGGAACTGCATCTTCTGCAAAAAAAGCGGCTGGCGCACTGGCAAAGTTTGATGATTTGGACGTTTTGCAAAAAAAAGAAGATGATGGCGGGAATGGGGAAGGCTCGGCAAATGATATGTTTGAGGAAGTGCCGATTGACCCACGTTTGCAGAAATGGCTTGATGGGATTCTGGAACGGCTGAAACCTATCCTTGATTACCTTAAAAAGCTGAAAGATGCGTTCATGGATGGATTCTGGGACGGTTTGGGCGATTGGGGTTATCGTCTTGACATCATCAAAGAAGGGCTGAAACAGATAATGGATGCCCTTATTGACATCTGGACAGACCCTGTCGTGCTTGCCGCCGCTGACAGATGGGCGCAGTCTGTCATGTATATGCTTGGTTCGCTTGTCGGTTCCGTGGCAAGCATCGCGATCACGCTTGCCGCCGCGTTTATTGGTGGACTTGGAAAATATCTGTCAGAAAATACGGACAGGATAAAGCAATTTTTGATTTCAGCTTTTAATGTCGGGACGGAAATCAACAATCTTTTGGCTGGCCTATTCCAAAGTATTGCCTATATTTTTGAAGGGCTGGCAAGCGAAAGCGGTATCCGTTTTGTTGCGGCGCTTATAGGCAGTATTTTAGATGCCGGTATGGGCATTATTGAAGTCGCGCTCAAATTGGGGCGGGATATTCTTGAATGTATTATTCAGCCAATAACAGAAAATAAAGAGGGCTTTCGTACTGCTTTTGAGGGTCTTTTATCGTCTGCAGCAACTGTACTAGAGGGGTTAAAAGAAAGCATCGATAGAATTTTCGATAAGATAAATCAAGTTTATGATGAACACTTTAAGCCGTTTTTTGATGCTGTAGCAAATGGTTTGTCTGAAATCGTTGGTGTATTTCTTGAAGTTTGGAATGGAAAAATTCAGCCAATCTTAGATAGATTATCACGACATCTGTCTACCCTTATGACAGATTATTTAACGCCTCTTGGAGAGAAGATGCTTGATGTTATTGGAACGATTATGGATGTTCTTACTGCCCTGTGGACAAACGTTTTGCAACCCTTAATTGAATGGTTAATCGCGAATGTTTTCCCGGTCATTGCAGAATGGTTTTCCAATATTGTAGATACAATAATGTTTTTTATAGAAGTGTTTACGATTGTGGCACAACAGATTTTGGAATGGATAAATTCAATTCTTGAAGCTGTTGTTAATTTTGTGGAAAATTGGCAAGTTTATTGGGAAATGGCTGGGGCGCTTTTTGAGGTATTCAGAAAACTAATTGATGTGACGATAAAAACAATAAAAGACCTTTTCTCGGGATTATTTAAGTCTGTAAAAATGTTAATTGATGGAGACTGGAAAGGAGCATGGGAAAACGCAAAAAAAGTTTTTGAAACATTTAAAGAAAGAGTATCTAGCATTATTGATAGAGTAAAACAAATTCTTGAACCGTTTTTTGAGTGGGCATCAAATACTATATCATCTATTTTAGAATCATTATCTAACATTGGTTCAAAAATAAAAGGGGCATTTTCTGGTGTGTTTGGAGGCGGGAGAACGGCTGGAATTTCCCTGTCCTCTTTAGATGTACCAATAGTCAAAGTACCGGTTGCTGTTGATATTCCATCCGCTCAAATTGACAATTTCAATATCCCGCATTTGGCAAGCGGTTCTGTTATACAGGGCGGCCGGCCATTCCCCGCGATATTGGGAGACCAGCCGCGCGGGCAAGTGAACATCGAAGCGCCGCTTAACACGATCCGTCAGGCTGTAAGGGAGGAATTAAGCGGTATGCAGTACGGCGGCGGGATAAGCCCTGTTATTTCTCTCAACATAGACGGTTCCGAGTTTGCACGGCTGACATTGAACGATATTTTATCGGAGGCGGCGCGGCAGGGATATGACGTTTCCGTATTGGGGGTGACTTGATGAAATTCACACGCGGCATATATGTGGACGGTACATTCTTTGATATACCGATGATTTCACTCAAGCGGAACGCGGATTTTCTGGATAAGTATGCAGAACGTGTGGAAACGGGCGATTTGGAACGTGAATTGATAGGTGTGTACTATAACTACACGCTTACTGTCGGTTCGAGTAATGCGTTCGGGGAAACAGACTATGAAGCGTTCTGGGACAAGATGACAGAGCCGGTCGAGTTTCATGAAATATCCGTCCCGTCAATGAGCGGATACTATACTTTCACCGGCTACATATCCAGCGTGTCAGATGAGTATAAAAAGATACTGGATGACGATGCAGTTTTTAAGGGATTCACCTGCAAATTCACTGCGAAAAGCCCCGCGAGGACGCCGTAAAAAGGTACAACAAAATGCTTGCGGTGCGGTAGAATAATTATGAGAAAGACATATTTTGAGGTTGTCTACGACCTGAAGGATACAACTGCATTAGAGGACAGCACACCGTCAACGCTGGATAACATTGCTTTTGCCAATGAATATCTGCTGAAAAACAATACGCCGTTTCCAAAATATGCCACGGTGGAGCAGGATTATTTTCTACTTGATGGAAGCTTTGAAGAGTTTCCAGACAGCGCAGAAAACGCAAATATCCCGTTTTGGACGAGCACAATTTCAGACGAGAACGGGGACTTCGCAGAGCATCCCGTATTGACCATCCTCTTTTCGGAAAACCATACAAGCACGGGGCTGACGTTCCATTTCGTGGAAGATTACCCGCTTGTTATGGCAATCAGGTGGTACGACCTCAACGGTGAGATGATTTCCGCACAGGCGTATGAGGTTGATTCGCTGGACTACTACGCGCGGAATCTGGTTGAGAATTACGGCCGTCTGGAAATTGAGTTTTACAAGGCGAAGCCATATCGCTATGTGAAGCTGTACGGGATTGATTATGGTGTGGTGGTCACATGGTCGAAGGATTCACTGAAAAATGGATCTCTGACAGAGGATACAGACCCGATTTCAAGCACGCTGAAGATTAACAAACTGGATTTCCAATTCGTGGATTTGGAAAACGAATTCGACCTTTCCGATTCCACGGGACTGCACCGTTCACTCCAAAAGAAACAGCACATTGCCCCGTATGAGTATATCAACGGGGAGAAGATATTCCTTGGCAGATATTTTCTATCATCACAGGAAACGTCGAAAAATATTGTCAAGATAAGCGCTGTGGACTATATCGGCTTGATGGATGATACGGACTTCAAGGACGGGCGGGTATATGATGGAGAACCGGCAGGGAACGTGATTGATGATATTTTCACCGGGTCGGGTATTCCGTATGAGGTTGCGGAAGATGTTGCCAAAATCCCGCTGTATGGGTGGCTGAAAATACAGACCCGCCGGAACGCGCTGAAAGAAGTGCTGTTCGCGTGCAATGCCATAGCGGAAACTGCACAGCGCGATAATGTGTTGATACGCGCGAACAACCAGAGGATTACACAGACTGTTGGCAGGGATAGAAAATTCTCCACCAGCGTAAAAAAAGATGAGTACATAAGTGAGATAAACATTAAAATCTCAGAGTACACGGCGGGGACGGAAGAAAAGGAGATCGTAAAAGCGGCCACGTATCCCGCCGGGCGAAATGAAGTAAAGTTCAACAGCCCCATTTCCGATCTGCGGATTTCAGCAGGAGAGATAATCGAACAAAAGACAAACTATGTTGTTTTTTCTCTGGACGAAGAATCAGAGGTTACGATATACGGGAAACAGTACGAAAAGCAGGACATTACGGCAACCGCAAATATAGCGCACTTTGACGCCGGGGAAAATCCGAAGGCAAAAAGCTACACAAATACCCTGCTCAATTTCAAACGGGCGCGGGAAATCGCCCAAAAGATTCTGGACTATTACCAGACCGACATGATTCTCAACATACGGTATCTGGCAAACGGGGAAAGGGTTGCGGATTGGGTTGCTGTTGAAAATACCCTTGTCGGGCGCGGCGGATATGCCGCCCAGCTTGAAAGCATAAAGACAGACCTCACTGGCGGATATATCACTACTGCAAAACTGCGCGGGAAATATCAGTACGAAGAAAACCACTATATGACAGGTGAAATCTATGCTTCGGAAGATATAGAGGGGGTGCTGATATAAGTGGATAAACCGTATATTAACAGTTGTAAAATCACGCCGAACCCTGTAAATGCGAAAGCGACAATATCAATAGTGCTTGACATTGAAGACAAGCCTATTGTGTTCCAGAAATCCACATATTACACCACCGAGATTAAGTCCGGTGAAAAGATTGGAGTACTGTAATGGCGATAACAAAAGTAAGAGTGCAAATCAATGGAGTATGGACGAACTGCACGAAGAACACTGCCGGACAATGGGCGTGTTCCGCGACTGCTCCGGCGCTGACCAGCTATAACAAAACGGGGAAATATTACCCTGTCACGGTAGAAGTCACCAACGATGCCGGGACGGTGGCAACATTCAACGATGCCTCGGCTACCATCGGTTCATCCTTGCGTTTGACGGTAAAGGAAACGATCAAGCCAGTTATAACGCTTGTGTCGCCGACCAATTCCGCACTGACAAGAAACAATCTGCAACCTATTACGTTCCGTGTGACAGACGAAACCGACGGGAGCGGGCTGAATCTTTCCTCTGTGGTGCTTACGCTTGACAGCACGCAGTATAAGAGCGGCGGCGCTGGTGTGGTAGTGACAGACATTGCAAACGGCAAGCAGTTTGTCTGCACGCCACAGGGCACGTTGGCAGATGGTAATCATACCATATCCATCACCGCGAAGGATAACGATGGAAATACGGCCACAATCGTATCCGCCACGTTTACAGTTGATACGACAAGACCTGTCCTCAACGTTACGGCTCCGGCGGATAACCTGATAACCAACAAGGCCGCGTGTACGCTTACCGGCACCACAAATGACACCACAAGCAGTCCTGTGACTGTGACAGCCACGCTGAATGGCACGGACGTTGGCGCGATCACGGTTGGCGATACCGGCGCATTCAGCAAGGCCCTCACGCTGAAAGAGGGTGCAAATACCATCGTGGTCAAGTCCACCGACAAGGCTGGAAACTTCACCGAAGTGACACGCACCGTCAAACTGGATACGTCCGTTCCAAAACTGACAGCCGCAACGATTTCGCCGAATCCCGCGAACGCAAGCGCGAGTGTGCAGATTGTACTGACGATAACGTAAGGTGATGATATGGCGTATGTGGCTATAGAAGTTGGAAGCGATATAGTCTATGTAGCAGGGACGATCAACAGTGTTGATACAGTCTGGGAAGAACACGAAGGGCTGTGGTATGGATATGCTGATACGGCGAAGGACAACCTGTATCATTTCTGGGTTGAGATGTACGATGAGGCAGGGAACCGTAGCGAGTATGAGGACACTCTTTACTATGAGATGCCGTGGTTCGTTACCGACCGGACGCAGGAGGACATAGACAACCGGACAGAGAAGGCCTATATCAATGCCAGCGATCTCAACCGGATTGAAAAAAACACTTATACCATCTGCGGTCTGATAGATATAGTGGTTGACACCAAAACGGATTGGGCTGTTGGAGATATTCCGCGTGTCGCAGACTTTGCGCGTATCCTTACGCAGATTGGCAAGATGTACGCCTTTGCGCACTATCATACAACGCCAATGCCGCCGGAGCGGCCGCTGAATACGTTCCAAAAATATAACGCTGTAGAGCAGATACAGAAAGATTGCTTCGCGATCTATGTTGGGAACAAAAAAAATATAACATACGCCGGGGAGATATACGCCGGAGAAGGAGGTTTTATCTAAAATGGCATTCACAAAAAAGACATGGGTTGACCGCATGGTAGAGTTTGCGGGCAGGAGGAAGCTGACAAACGTATCAAATTCATCGTCCGTAGTCTATGATGTAGAGCGCGCGGAGGGTGTTGTCCAGCAGGAAGGAACAGCATTTTCGGCCGCGAACATGAACGATCTGGAGACACGGATTGCAAATGCGATTACCGCGACAGACAGTACGGTTACAACGTTAAATAATAATTTCAATCAACTATCCACGCAGATCACTGACTACACCTACTATGCCGACGAATCAGAAAAGGTTGTCGGCAAGTGGATTGATGGCCGTACAATTTACAGGAGGCTTGTAAAAAAGCACGTTGTTGAGTCTTTTACCCAGAATAAAGAAGTATTACTTTTTACAGATACGAAAATTGATTGGCTGATAAACACATGGTATGCTATACATCAGTCAGCTCCCGTAAAAGGGTCTGTTAATGCTCCTGGCTTCGGAATCTGTTTGGTCTTTCACAATTCGTCGAATAATGTCATTATGCGCGTCCTTTATAATTGGGCCACTAGTACATCTACATATGATTTGTATGTTATGCTTGATTATGTCAAAAAAGTATAATTAGGCCGTCAACTTGTTTTGGTATAATTTATCGTGATAGTGAAATTTCCAGCAGAATATATGCCTACTTGGATAACGATATTATCGTCTCTTATAAACTGTACTCCAGCATTATAATTCCCTGCAGTTTCTGTGGTTGCAACTATTGGAAATGGACAATGTTCATTTGCCATGTCTCGTAAACAAAAGGATCTCGAGCCATCCACCGTGCGAAATGTGCCAATATTGCTTATCCCGTGTGGGATAGCATAATTGCCAGTAGTGGTAACTCTGGCCTGTATTGTTTTGGCATATATGTCCTTCCCATCAATCCATTTGCCGACCACATGTTCTTCAGTCATGGAGACCAACTGAGCAGATATCGATTTCAAATTATTATTTAACGCTGTAACTGTAAATCACAATAATCATAAAAAGGAGAACAAAAATGCGAAAAATCAGATTTGCAGACAACACGGAAATCAATATTTTCGATGTTGCCAAAACCGACAGAGAGGTATCTGTCAATGTGGAAATCAATGAGGAAAACACCCTCGATTCCGTTGTCGAGACGTTTTCCGACCAGACAAAGACCGCCGTCATGCGGTACTATGTCGGTGTTGACCTGATGGATGGCTATGCGGGCTACACAAAAATGCAGAATGCCGTCTATCAGCCGAACATGACCACGGACATTGACTTTGAGCAGACCGACCCCACCACGGAGAGCGGCTTTGCGGAAACGAAGATTAATCTTCTGACCATCACGATGCAGAAAGCGTCTGCAATCTCCATTGTGGCGCGGCAGACCGACCAGAACACCGCCAACATCGACTATATCGCGATGGAAACCGGCGTTGACCTTTGACGGAAGGAGGGAATGTAATGCAGTCAAAAAATTTTGAGAAGGTGAAGGGCTACTATGACAGAAAGCTGTGGGACATCCGGAAAGTCAAGGATGCCGTCGGGAAGTGGATTACGTCTGAGGAATACAAGGATATTACGGGTGACACCTACAGAGCATGAGGGGATGAAGATGCTGGAGTTTGTGCTGGAGTATTGGGTTGACTTTCTTTTCGGCTTGCTGATTGCCGGAATGTCTTTGGCGTACAAAAAACTGGCAAAAAAAGTGCGGGAACAGGAGTATGTCAAAGAGGGTGTCATGGCGATTCTGCATGACCGTCTTTTTCAGGCCGGCAGATATTACATATCGAAAAATGAGATAACGCTGGACGAATTGAAAAACGTGGAATACCTGTACGAAAGCTATCACAACCTCGGCGGGAACGGAACCGGAACAGAAATCTGGGAGAGGGTGAAGAACCTACCCATCAAAAAGGAAGGAGAATAATCAATGAAAATCGACTGGGCGAAGAAGCTGACAAGCAGGAAGTTCTGGGCGGCGGTTATCGGATTCGTCACCCCTATCCTGACCATTGCGCAGATACCGGAAAACACCGTGGCACAGGTGACAGCTACCATCATGGCGGGCGGTACGCTAATTGCCTACATCATCGGCGAGGGCATGATTGACGCGGCGGCGGCAGGGAAGGACAAGCCGGATGAAGTTTGAAATCGCCGTTATAATCATCAGCATTGTGGTTCCGCTATGCGTATCCTCCTGTAATGCTGACTGGTGGATAGGCCACGATAACGGCGAAGCATACACACGATATCAGGAGGAAATGCGCCGATACATAGATGAAAACGGCCTTTCCCCTGATATCTATGGATATGGGTGGTAGCGGGATGAAGTGGAAAGCAATATTCTTAACAGCAGTTTATCTTTTCTGCTTTTTTGCGATATGGTTTTTCATTATTTCTCGTTATGGCTTTGAGGGATGGTAATTATGTGGAAAGGCATTGACGTATCTGACAATCAGGGCGTTATCAACTGGGGTAAAGTCAAGGCGGCGGGCGTACAGTTCGCCGTCTTGCGGAGCGTACGGCGGTCTGGCAAGGCGGACAATCAGTTCGCAAACAACGTAGCCGGTTGCCGGGCAAACAGTATTCCGTTCAGCGTCTACAAATATACTTACGCCATAACGGAGGACGCGGCGCGGACGGAAGCACAACAGGTAGTTGCTCTACTGGATTCCATAAGGGCGGATAAGACAATGATCGTCTGGTGGGACGTAGAGGACAGGAATACGCTCTGCGGGCTGGGGCGGGACAAGCTGACCGCCATCATCAGCGCGGCAAAGGATGTTATTGTTGACGCTGGATATCGGTTCGGGTTGTATGTGGGGCTGTACGTTTACAAGGAAAACTGGTTTGATTTTTCCGTGTTTGCCGCCGATCCTCTCTGGGTAGCACGGTATCCGTCAAAGGCGCAGAAAGACTTGTCTTACAATCCGGCAGAAAAATACAAGCCGTCTGTAGGCCGTGCAATTTGGGGTTGGCAGTATTCTTCCAATGGCAAGGTTGACGGGGTTCCCGGGCCGGTTGATTTGGATATCTGTTACACAGACCCCGCACCGCAGGAACAGCCAAAAGAGGAACCCGGCGTTATCTATACCGTTTCCGTGGCGGATGTGTGGACACGCGAACGGGCAGAAGCATTACAGCGACAGTTGGCGGCTATCGGTATCAATGGCGTGGTGCATAAATGCAAAATTTTATCATAACAAAAAGACCCGGCGGGCGGAAACGCTTGACCGGGCCTTTGATTTTGTTTATAATTCATTTAGCTAACTCATTCAGCTAATTCATTTTGTTAATTCGTTTAATTATAAATAATTATAAATAATTAGAGTTTGTTAGAGATAGCATTATAGCATTATTATAGCGCGACCACGCCGAAAGCCGCATAAAATCAACGTTTTCTCGGGTAAACGTCCTGACTTTTAATCAGGTTGTCGGGGGTTCGAATCCCCCGTGCTTCATTCCCGGAAAATCCAGTGTTTATGCGGATT